>JADDQT010000225.1 GCA_016781225.1 Actinomycetota bacterium | reverse complement strand
GGGCGTCGGTCCGACGCCCATGAGGACGACCACGCCGATGCTGCGGGCCGGAGCGACTGCCCCGTCGTCGCCGAGCTGCTGCGTCCGATGGGGTAGTGCAGCCACAGGTGGTGGTGTCCGGCACCATCCCCGTGGAGGAGGTGGCCCGGGTCCCGGCGCCCGGAACGGCCGTACCGGTGTCGCTGGCCTTCAGCCCCGACGACGCCTTCGTCACCTATCTCCACGACAGCAGCGGGGGGCTCGTCAGCGACCTGTACCTCTTCGACGTGGCCAGCGGGGATCGCCGGGTCCTGACCGTCCCCGGTCCCGAGCAGGGCCTGGACGAGGATCACGTGTCGCTGGAGGAGGCGCTGCGGCGCGAGCGCAGGCGCGAGCTGGGCATGGGGATCACCCGCTACGCGTGGGCCGGGCGCGCCCGGCGCCTCCTGGTCCCGCTCCAGGACGGCGTCTACGTCCAAGAGGGTGCCGACGGTGACCTGCGCATGGTGGTGGGCAACGACGGCGGGCCCGTGCTCGACCCCACGCTCTCGCCGGACGGCGCCATGGTGGCCTTCGTGCGCGAGGGCGAGGTCCACGTGGTGGCCGTGGCGGGGGGTGCGGCACAGCAGCTGACGCACGGAGCCCAGGCGGCCGGGTGCACTCATGGCCTGGCCGAGTTCGTGGCCCAGGAGGAGATGGACCGGTCGTCGGGCTACTGGTGGTCGAAGGATGGCTCGTGGCTGGCCTTCACCGAGGTGGACGAGACCCATGTCCCCGCCTACCGAATCGTGCACCAAGGCTCCGACGTGGTAGGCGAGGGCGCTTACGAGGACCATCACTACCCCTTCGCCGGCGCGGCCAACGCGTCCGTGCGCCTCGCAGTGGTCCCCGTTTCCGGCGGCAAGGCGCGCTGGCTGGATGTCGACGTTGGAGCAGGCGGTGACTGCTACCTCGCCCGCGTCGAGTGGATGCCGGATGGCACGCTCGTGGCCCAGGTCGAGGACCGCGCCCAGACCCGGCTGGACCTCCTTCGCTTCGATCCCGACACAGGGGACCGCCGGGCGCTGCTCACGGAGACCAGTGATACGTGGATCAACCTGCACCACTTGTTCCACCCCCTCGAGCGCACCGAGGGCCTGGCCGGCGGCTTCGTCTGGGGCTCGGAGCGAACGGGCTTCCGTCACCTATACCTCTGTGCCGGTGACGGGGAGGTGGTGCGGCCCTTGACCAGCGGGCCTTGGATGGTCGACGGGCTTCACGGCGTGGACGAGGAGGCCGGTCTGGCCTGGTTCTCGGCCACCTTGGACGGGCCCACGCAGTGCCACCTGTATTCCGTTCCCTTGGCGGGAGGGGAGCCTCGCCGGGTGACTGCTGATCCCGGCATGCACCGAGTCGTCGTCGACCACGGCTGCCGGCGCTTCGTCGACGTCCACAGCGCCGTCGACCGCCAGCCCTCGTTGACCCTGCGGTCGCTGCCCGGAGGGGAGGTCGTCCACGTGGTCCACGACCAACCCGACGAGCGGGTGGAGCGCCTCGGGCTGGTGGCGCCCCAGCTCGTGTCGCTGACGAGCCGGGACGGCGTGGAGCTGCGCGGGGTGGTGCACAGGCCGACGTCGGGGAAGGCGCCTCATCCCGCCATCGTGAGCGTGTACGGCGGGCCCCACGTGCAGCGGGCCACCGACAGCTGGGGGGTAACGGCAGACATGCGAGCCCAGTACCTTCGCAGCCTGGGCTACGTGGTGTTCGTGCTCGACAACCGGGGTAGCGCCCGGCGCGGGCTGGAGTTCGAGGCCGCGATCCGCCACGACCTCGGCAACGTAGAGGTCCGGGACCAGGTCGACGGTGTCTCCTGGTTGGTGGAGCAAGGGCTGGCCGACCCCGAACGCGTCGGCGTCTACGGGTGGAGCTACGGCGGCTACCTCGCGGCCATGTGCCTTGCTCGGGCCCCAGGAGTGTTCACAGCCGCCGTGGCCGGCGCTCCGGTGACCCATTGGGACGGCTACGACACCCACTACACGGAGCGCTACATGGGTACGCCGGCGTCCAACCCGGAGGACTACCAGCGAAGCAGCGTGATGGCCCACGTGGAGTCCCTCACCGGCGAGCTGCTGCTCGTCCACGGCCTCCTCGACGAGAACGTGCACTTCCGGCACACCGCCCGCCTGGTGAGCGCCCTGGTTGGCGCCCGGAAGCGCTTCGAGCTGCTGCTGCTGCCCGAGGAGCGCCACCTGCCCAGGAAGGCGGAGGACCGCGTCTACGTGGAGGAGCGGGTGCGTGATTTCTTCATGGCCCACCTGTAGGAAGGCCGGTGCCGGGCCGTCACGGCGAAGCCGGTCGGTAGGCTCGGGTCCCTCGTGGAGGAACGCAGGCCGCAGATCGTCGACGCCGTGGTTCCGGCCAGGAACGAGTCTCCCACCGTGGCGGCTGTCGTCTCCGCCTGCCGGGGATGCCGGTACGTGCGCGAGGTCATCGTGGTCGACGACGGGTCGAGCGACGGCACCGCCGAGCTCGCCGCCGCCGCCGGGGCCAAGGTCATTTACCGTGAGGGGGAAGGCTCCAAGGCGTTGGCCATGGAGGCGGGGGTGAACGCGTCCGACGCCGACGCCCTGCTCTTCGCCGACGCCGACCTACTGGGCATCACCAGCCGGCACCTCGACGACATCTGCCGTCCCTTCATGGAGGGAAGGGCCACCATGTCGTTCGGCATCTTCGACTACGGCATCTGGAACTGGCTGGTGCTGAGGTTCCCGCCCACCTCGGGCGAGCGGATAATTCCCCGCTGGGTGTTCGAGGCCGTCCCCCCCGAGAAGCGGCAGGGCTACCTCATCGAGATCTTCATCAACGAGGTCATCACCGAAGGTCGCATGCCCATCACCGCCCGAGTGATGCGGGGGGTGACGCATCGCACCAAGCGGATCAAGTTCGGGCGCGTCGAGGGGTACGGTCGCAGCTGGCGCATGCTGCGTGACCTCTGGAAGCTGTGGGGCGTGTGCCGGAAGCGCACGTACTGGTTCTTCCTGCGCGACGTCACCTTCGAGCGTTGAGCACGTGCGAGGCACCGGCTCACGTCTCAGAGTGCAACCACACGGCGCACGGGTGGGTCAGAATCAGGCCATGAGCCCCCTCTGGAAGGCCGCAGCCGCCGCCGCGGTATTGGCCGTCCTCTCGGCCTGTTCCGGCGAGAAGCAGAGTCAGATGGCCGAGCCGGCGACCTCTTCGACCAGGGTGGCGTCCGACACCACCACGACCACAGAGCCGCCCACCACCACCACGACTGCCCCGCCGCCCACCACCACCACCCTTCCCGGGCTCGGCCCCGGGGCCAAGGGGCCCGAGGTCCGTGCGCTCGAGCAGCGCCTGTCGGACCTGCGCTACGACCCGGGCAAGGTGGACGGTGTTTTCGACGCCACCACCGGCCACGCCGTGTTGGCCTTTCAGAAGGTGAACGGCATGGCCCGCACCAGCCGTGCCACCCCCGACGTGGTCGCCAATGTCTCCCGGTCCCGCCCCCCGGCACCGTTGCTGGCCAGTGGCGGTGCCACCCGTGTGGAGATCGACCTGAAGCGCCAGGTGCTGTTCTTGTGGAAAGACGGTGCCCTGGCCCGCATCCTGCCTGTCTCCAGCGGCAACGGGAAGAGGTACTGCGTGCAGGGCGATTGCGCCACCGCGGTCACGCCCGGCGGTTCGTACCGGGTCGGCAGGAAGATCAGGGGACTGCGGGTCAGCCGCCTGGGGCAGCTGTACAACCCGCTTTACTTCAACGGCGGTATCGCCATCCACGGCGCCTCGTCGGTACCTGCCCAACCCGCGTCCCACGGCTGTGTCCGCATTCCGATGTCGGCCTCTTTGTGGTTCTTCGACGCCGTGCCTTCGGGCACGCCGGTGTACGTCTTCGGCGGCCCCAGGGCGCCGGTGCCGTTCAACGAGGCGGCTCCC
>JADDQT010000224.1:169-3898 GCA_016781225.1 Actinomycetota bacterium | reverse complement strand
GGGCGACGGCGTTCCGCGACGAGCACACCGCCGCCGCCGACGACTGGGATGGCTTCGCGGGGCAGGTCTCCGAGGGTTTCGCCACCGCCCTGCACTGTGGGCGGACCGAGTGCGAGGACGACATAAAGACCGAGACCTCCGCCACGCCCCGATGCGTGCCCTCCGAGGGAACAGCGGAGGAGGGCGCCTGCGTGCGCTGCGGGCAGCCGTCGGCCTACGGCAAGCGCCTGGTGTTCGCCAGGGCCTACTGACCGCGGGCGCACCACTGGCGGTGATCTCGATTCAAGAGCCGGCTCGTCGAGGCTGAGCATCGTCCCCGCCCGCGTAGGCTGCCGGCATGCCCGAGCGTGACCGGATCACCTCCACTGACGTGGCCCACGTCGCTCGGCTGGCGTGCCTGGACCTGACCGACGAGGAGGTCGAGGAGTACACCGTCCAGCTGCGGGACGTGCTGGAGTACGCCGACGTGGTGGCAGCCCTCGACACCGCGGGGATCCCGCCCACGGCCCACCCGCTGCCGCTCGTCAACGCCCTGCGCGAGGACGAGCCCCGGCCGAGCCTCGACCGCGACGAGGTCCTCGCCATGGCACCGGAGGTGGAGAACGGCCGCTTTCGCGTCCCCCGCATCCTGGGCGAAGCCCCGTGAGCCCGACCACGACGGCCACCGAGATCGCCGCCGCCGTAAGAGGTGGTGAGCAGTCGGCTCGCGAAGTGGTCGAGGGCTACCTGAGCACCATCGCTGACCGCGAGCACGAGGTGCACGCCTTCAACCTGGTGCTCGAGGAAGAGGCCCTCGCGGCAGCCGACGCCATCGACCGGCGTGCCGCCGACGGGGAGGACCCGGGTCCCCTCGCCGGCGTCCCCGTGGCGATCAAGGACAACCTGTGCACCCGGGAGGTGCCCACCACGTGCAGCAGCAGGATCCTGGATGGCTGGAAGCCGCCGTACGACGCCACCGTGGTCGAGCGCATCGCGGCCGCCGGCGGGGTGATCCTGGGCAAGACCAACCTCGACGAGTTCGCCATGGGATCGTCCACCGAGAACTCGGCCTTCGGTCCGACCAAGAACCCACTCGACGCCTCCCGCGTTCCGGGGGGTTCCAGCGGTGGGAGCGCGGCCGCTGTCGCCGCCGGGTTCGCCCCCTTGGCCCTGGGCTCGGACACGGGCGGCTCGATCCGCCAGCCCGCAGCCTTCTGCGGGGTCGTCGGGGTGAAGCCCACGTACGGCATGGTGAGCCGCTACGGCTTGGTGGCTTTCGCATCGTCGCTCGACCAGGTGGGCCTGCTCGGTGCCAACGTTGCCGACGCCGCCCTGCTCCAAGAGGTCATCCAGGGCCACGACCCCATGGACTCCACCTCGATCCCGGATTCACCCCCGGGGCTCTGCGAGCGTCTCGCCGAGGGCGTCGAGGGGGTCCGGGTCGGCGTGGTGAGGGAGCTGGTGGAGGAGGCGAACAGCGACGTCGCCGGTCGCCTACGCGAGGCAGCGGCCGCCCTGGGCGACGCCGGCGCCAAGGTGGACGAGGTCTCCATACGGGCTCTGGCCTACGGCGTGTCGGCGTACTACCTCATCGCTCCCGCCGAGTGCTCCAGCAACCTGGCCCGCTACGACGGCGTCCGCTACGGGCTCCGGCTCCCCGGCGCGGACATCACCTCCACGTATGGGGCCACCCGGGCCCAGGGCTTCGGCCCCGAGGTCAAGAGACGGATAATGCTCGGCACCTACGCCTTGTCCGCCGGCTACTACGACGCGTACTACGGCCAGGCCCAGCGGGTGCGCACCCTCATCATCCGCGACTTCGAAGCCGCCTACGAGGACTTCGACGTCCTGCTGTCGCCCACTGCCCCGAGCACCGCTTTCCGGTTCGGGGCCAAGACCGAGGACCCGCTGTCCATGTACCTCTCGGACGTGTGCACCATCCCCTCCAACCTGGCTGGTGACCCGGCCATGAGCGTCCCCTACGGCTCCGGAGACGACGGCCTCCCGGTCGGCGTGCAGATCATGGCTCCGGCGCTCGGCGAGATCCTGATGTACCGGGTGGCGGCCGCTCTGGAGGCCAGCCATGGCTGAGTCACCTGCTTCCTGGGAGACCGTCGTCGGTCTCGAGGTCCACTGCGAGCTGCGAACCGAGACGAAGCTCTTCTGCGGCTGCCGCAACGCCTTCGGGGAGGAGCCGAACACCAACGTGTGCCCGGTGTGCCTGGGGTTGCCCGGGTCGCTGCCGGTGCTCAACCGCCGGGCGGTGGAGCTGGCCATGGCCATCGGCGAGGCCCTGCACTGCGAGATCCGGCCGAGCCTCTTCCACCGGAAGAACTACTTCTATCCCGACATGCCCAAGGACTACCAGGTCAGCCAGTACGACGAGCCCATCAACGTCGACGGCTGGCTGGAGCTGCCCGACGGCACACGAATCGGGATCGTGCGAGCCCACATGGAGGAGGACACGGGCAAGAGCACGCACATGGGAGGTGGGGGACGCATCCACGACGCTGCGTACTCGCTGGTCGACTACAACCGGGCCGGGGTGCCCCTGGTGGAGATCGTGAGCCACCCCGAGCTGCGCAGCGGCGAGCAGGCGCGCCAGTACGTGAGCGAGCTCCGAGCAATTCTGGTGGCCACGGGTGCCTCGGACGGCAAGATGGAGGAGGGGTCGCTCCGGGTGGACGCCAACGTCTCCGTGCGCCCTGCCGGCAGCGACGCCTACGGAACGCGCTGCGAGGTCAAGAACCTCAACTCCCTGCGGTCCCTGGGCCGGGCCATAGAGCACGAGGCCATCCGCCAGGCCCGCGTCTGGGAGGCGGGGGACGTCGTGAAGCAGGAGACCCGGCACTGGGACGAGGCCAACGACCGCACGGTCGCCGGCCGCTCCAAGGAGGAGGCCAACGACTACCGCTACTTCCCCGAGCCCGACCTGCTCCCGCTGGCGCCGAGCGAGGAGTGGTTGGCGCGGGTGCGCAGCTCGCTGCCTCCAATGCCCGCCGCCCGCCGAGCCAGGCTGGCCGAGCTGGCGGGAACGGAACCCAGGGAAGTGGCAACGGTGGTGGACCTGCAGCTCGACCACCTCGTCCTGGCCGCCGCCGACGCAGGTGCCGACGCCAACCTGGCCGTTAGGCGGGTGACCAACGAGGTGGCGGCAGACCCGGTGAGGGCCCGGCAGCTCGACGCTGCCGACTTCGCCAAGCTCGTCCTGCTCGAGGCCAAGGGCGCGCTGACGCCCACCCAGGCCAAGCAGGTGCTGGCCGAGATGCTGGACGGTGGTGGCGACCCGGAGGCCATCGCAAGGGACAGGGGTTTCGAGGCAATGGACCTGGGCGCCCTGACGACGGTGCTCGACCAAGCCATAGCCGCCCATCCGGACGAATGGGAACGTCTCCGCGACGGTGACCAGAAGCTCATGGGTTTCTTCGTGGGCCAGGTGATGAAGGCGACGAGAGGCCAGGCCGACGGCAGGGCCGTGAGCGCGCTGCTGCGCCAACGGGGGCGCTGAGCATCCCTTCCGACCGCTCCGGTGCGCGTTGCGCTACCGTGCTGCGTCTCGGGCCGTGCAAGCACCGGCCCGTCCGTCTCCGGGGGATCCATGGGGCTCACGCACGGTGTTCGCAATCTCGTCGTCGGTTCGGTGTTGACTGCCGGCGCCGTTGCGGCCATGCATGGTGTGGCCGCCGCCGAGGAGGACCCGTCGCCCACCGACTCACCGAGTCCGGTCATCGCTCCCAGGCCGGATGACGA
>JADDQT010000224.1:0-143 GCA_016781225.1 Actinomycetota bacterium | reverse complement strand
CGACCGCCGAGGAGGTGGAGCAGCCCCCGCCCCCCTCCCCGGTCCCATCCCCCTCCCCGGTCCCGCCGTCCAGGGGCACGTCCGCTTCCGGTTCCGGCGCCGGTGAGGCAGGGGCCCGGCCAGCCGCCGTCGACATCATCACG
>JADDQT010000460.1 GCA_016781225.1 Actinomycetota bacterium | reverse complement strand
CTCGGTGCTCGCCGCTGCCGGCGTGCTCGTGGGGGCGCTGACCCTCCTGGCCCCTCGTCTGGCTGATGCGCCCAGCCGCCCCCTTCCGCAGGCGTGTCCACCGGTGACGTCGCCATTGAAGGCGGACGTGGACGGGGACGGGTGCCCGTCAGCGGTGGCGGTACGGGAGAACATCGTCGAGGTCGATGGCGAGCGGTATCAGTTGGGCCGGCCGGGGGACACGCTGGTCGTCGGCGACTGGGACTGCGATGGCCGGGACACCCCGGCCCTTTATCGTCCCAGCGGCGAGGTGTTCCTCTTCGACGCCTGGGCGGAGGAAGGTGAGGACCTGCCGGCGGCGTCTCGGGGGGAGCAAGTGAAGGACGGCCATCCCGAGGTGCAGCAAGGAGAGGACGGCTGCGACCGCCTAGTGGTGCGCTGACGCCGTTGTGACGCGATCCCGCACACGAGAGTCCATGAGATGTACACTCCGGTCATGTCCGAGACCATCCGTTGGATGAGCACACGGACGGCCTCCGAGCGGCTCGGCGTCACCTTGCGCACCCTTTACCGGTTCATCGACGAAGGCCAGCTTCCCGCCTACAAGTTCGGACGGGTGATCCGCATCAAGGAGTCCGACGTGGAGGGCTTCATCGAGGCCGCCCGCATCTCTCCTGGTTCACTCGAGCACCTCTACCCGGAGCCCCGGAGCGAGCAGCAAGGAGCAACCTGAGCGTCTCCGGCGGCGGCGTGGCCCAAGTCAGTCATGACCCGGGTCAGTCGAGCAACGTGAGCTCGCGCACCGAAGCCAGTCGGAGATAGACGGTCGCGGGTGGGTCACCGTCCAGGCGCAGCGTGGCGACGTCGTTGCTGGCGGAGCGCAGCTCGCCGGCCAGCGCCTCGCCACCGCCGTCCACCACCACTCGGACCCGGTGACGGTCGGCGGCGAGGGCGGTGACCACGTCGGCCAGTGCGGTATCGACCGGTCCGGTCCGGTCCGACGCCGCCTCACGGGCCCGGTGCCCGGCCTCCGGTCGAATGGTGGCGACGGCGGGAAGAGCCAGGAACGT
>JADDQT010000034.1 GCA_016781225.1 Actinomycetota bacterium | reverse complement strand
CCGAGCTCGCCTGACTCACGCGCGAACCGAACGACGGTTCGGCGCCTGGATCCAGCGACACCGAACAGACACCGATCGTCGTCACCATCCCAGCAAGGCACCCTCCCAGAGACGATCGCCTCGGCTCGGGGCATGATCGAACCAGTGGAACCGGAAGAACTGGCGACGCGGCTTGGCGTCTCGGGGAAGACGCTGCGCGCGTGGCTTCGCAGCAGGTACCCGAGGTCCGACGTCGAACGCGGCCGAAGATGGAACCTGACGCAAGCGCAGGTCGCTGCCGCCACTTCCCACTTCCGAGGCGGGGACCACCAATCAGCGGAAAGGCCCCACGAGAGGCTTCTGACTCCGGCGCAGCACGCGAGCGACGCCGTTCTTGAGCGTCGCAAGATTGCGGCCGCTGCCTTCCGGCCGCCAGACATCTGGCTTCTGCTCATTGCCGAAGCACCACCGCGAGCTCTCGACCGCTACTTCTACTTCGCTCACGTGTCAGAGCAGGACTCGCTCTTCCGCTATGTGATCCGTACTCTCTTCGGCGCCACCCCTGCTCGGACTGACAAGCAGGCATCGCTAGCACGACTTCGCGACGAAGGCGTCTTCCTGATCGATGTTGCCGAGGTCGCTGAGGGTGCGGCGGATCTCACCGATCACGTCCCAGCCCTCGTAGAGCGATGCCGTCGACTCCAACCGCAGCACATCATCCTCTTCAAGGCGACCGTCTACGACGCGGCATACCAGGCGCTGAAGACCGCCGGCTTGCCCTTCGTCAACCGTCGCATCCCCTTCCCCGGCTCCGGCCAGCAGGCTCGGTTCGAGGCCGAGTTCGGCGGCGCGCTCGCCGAGCTCGGGTGGGCACCCCAATAGGCGGCGGTGCGGAGTTCTCTGGGTCGATGAGCGTCGAGCACCGCGCAAGCCTGCTGCGACCGCGCCAGATCGGCTCTGGTGCGGTGCCATGGCGGCTCCCTCACGCAGCGAGAGCAGGTCGGCGGCGGCAACCGTCCGACTTCGGACACCGATGCGGCGCGAGTTAACGCTTGCCCTCCGCAGAGCTCCTCCGCACGAAAACACGTCCGTCTTGACCGCTCAGCCCCGGCCGGCTACCCGGGCGAGGACGTCGGTCTGCCACGAGCCGGTGATCGGCGGGTAGCCGTTTGATCGCAGTTCGTGTCACAGGCCGCGCATACGGTTTGGTCATGGCCCGACCAGAGTATGGAAGGTTTGACGCACCGCTTGACGTCACCCGCGATCGGACGATCCAGGGCGCCGTCACCAGTGGAGCGACCGTCCGGTCCGAGTGCACCTTGACCGTACAGGGGGCGGCGGCGGGTCACTTCGTCGTTGAAGCCGAGGCGATTCTGACGGTCCAGGGAACGCTGTCCGGAACCTTCGACAACGAGGGGACGGTCCTTGTCGCGGGAGTTGTCACCGACGATCTTCCGACCACCGGCAGGGTGGCCGTCGCCGCGGGGACTCTCTTCACCGGCAACTGCACGCTGATCCTGGGCCCGAGAGGCGTCCTTGAGGAGGTGGGCGATGGTGAGGACGTCCAGGTCGACGCAGCGCGGGTGGTTACCTCGCCTGTGACCCAGTGAAGGGGGGCTTCTTCCCGGTGGCTGGTTGACGTCCCGGGACGGCTTTCGCTCGCCAGCGAACCCGAGGCAGCCCGGCGACGGGCTGGTTGGAGCGACTATCTGAGGCCGTCGGTCGCTCGACCTATTGCAGGGCCGAACCGGATGAGGAACGGCGCCTAAACCGCGAGCGAATGACGCCAGACGTGGAATCCTGGGCTGCAACTGTGAGACGTCTCATCCGATACGACGAATTTGTCCAACGCGTCCGCCGCCACCGCACCACCGACGTCCTCGAGGCGGTGGCGGCAGCGTCGGTTGTCCTCACCGAGCGCGATTACGGCGACCGGCGGGACGCGCCCTTCACTGACAACGTCCAGCAGTGGTCCCTTTCTGCAGTTGCCAAGGCTGCCATCGTCGCCGGCAACGACCACAGAAGCCATGCCGTCACGGAGGATGACCTTGAGCGGATGTGCGAGACATTCATCAACGTCGAGGAGCCATTCACTCACGAGCCGAACGCGCCAGGCAGCCTCGCCGCCTTCCTCATCCGCACGGCCTACGAGCAGTTCCCCTCGCAACTGTCGGTGTTCGAGGAACTAGCCCGTACTCAGGCCCTGCTGGCCGATGCAGTCAGCAAGACAGCCCAGAACGTGATCACGCCCGCTTTTTGGGACGACGCCCTCGGGTGCTCGCTGACGGACTTCGTTGGCGTCGGTCTGCTGCTCAACATCGGCGCGCTCAAGAACGGCGGCTACTACGACCCGGGCTGGCTCAGCCAGCCGAACTTCGGTCCTGTCCTCGACCACCTGCCGAAGGACGTGATCGAGCCCGTCGCCGCTCGACACTTTCTGGCCTCCCGAGAGATGTTCCGACGGACTGCACACCTCCACAGCATCGAAGATCGCTACCTTCGACGCTTCGAGTTCAACCCACTCGCGGTGCACCCGTTTGTCCAGCAGCCCGACGGCCGCTACATCGGCCCGAGCCCCCGCTACGCCCTCACTCGGACCTCTCCCACCGGCCTCTATTACATCGGGCTTGAGCACGGAGGCACCACGTTTAGCCAGGCGCTGGGCGCCGTGTTCGAGCAGTACATCGGGGCGCAGCTGGGACTACTACATCCGGAGATCACACTTCACGACGTCGAGTACGAGCGCGGCAAGAAAGCCGCCGACTGGATCGTCGTGCTCCCGAAGGCAGTTCTGATTGTCGAAGTCAAGGCTACGCCGCTCACCGCAGCGGCCCGTGTCGGAACCGAGCGCCTCGCCGAGGATCTCGACCGCGCACCAGGGCGGGCCATAGAGCAGATCGACCAAACATCGGCGCTGATCAAGCAACGCCATCGCGCCCTTAGCAACGTGCCGGCCGACCGGCCGATCGTCGGACTCGTCGTCACGCTCGAACCGTACTTCCAATGCAACTCAGACCTCGTGTGGGCTCGGCCCGAGAGCGAGACGCCTATCGTGTTGGCTGCAAGTCGCGAACTCGAGGCCCTAGTGACGATTGCGGACGCGGGAGTCGACGAGTTCCTGGTCGACCTTGTCAGGGATGAGGAGTTGTCGCGATGGAGTCTCGGAAGGGCTGTCGCCAAGCATCAATGCCGGCGCAATCCGATCCTCGACCAAGCCTGGAGCAGGTACCCGTTCCGAAGTGTCGACCAGAACACAGCGGCGTGAGGCCGGATCGTTTCAGCGCGTGTCGGAGACGGTGGAAGCCGACCCCTCTCCGGCCCTGACCTGACGTCTCAGAATTCCCGGTAGGAGCCGCCCGACTTCGGACACCAGTGCGGCGCGAGGTAACGCTCGGGGATGCGGCCCAGCAACCGTCGAGCGAAGGGGTGCAGCCAAACCGCTCGACCCCGCCGGTTATCGGCGGTCGGAGATGCTCTCGGCCGGCACGCGAAGTCGCAGTCTTCCGGTCGAAGCGGCATCTTCACTTGCCTTGGTCCACCAACCTACGCGGGGCCTCGGTTAGCTCAAACTTCGTGACGGCTCGTGGTGACGTCCGACGGGTCCAGGTGAGATCCAGCCTGGACTCGTGGGGAGCTTTTCGGATCCCACCGGGGAACCGGTTAAGCCAGCGATGTGAGCCCTCGTCCTCCCCTTTCCGCCTGCATGCTCAAGCGCCTCGGGACATTCGGGCGGAAGCAGCGATCGAAGTCTCTCCCGGCTCGGCATCGACATGCTTGGACAGGCGCTCGAGTAGGAGCACGCTCACGATTCCGAGCCCCGTGTCACTGGCCAGGTCCAACACAAGGAAGAGTGGAATGTCCACGGGCTGCTCAGGAGCTTGAGCCCGGCCTCTCCCAGGAACCAGACGACGAGGTATGCGATCGATAGGGCCGAGAGCGACCCTGCCAGGATGCGGTAGTCGTGCAGGTGCTCACCACCTTTGATCTGGCCTTGGTGCAGAACTGGCACCCAAAGTTGCCACAAGAGAGCCAGCAGGCTGACGGCGGCTAGCGCGAACCAGGCCCAGCGCTCGGTAGCGCTGCGAGCCCAGGCCTGGAGGAAGGCAGCGCTGATTCACACGACCGTCGTCCCGATCAGCCCACCGTGAAGGCTGGCTCGCAATCGGTGCTCGCCGATGTGATCGAGCGGAGGCAGGGCAACCAGCGCCACGGCGAGGAACAGAAGCGGCTGGCTGAGCAGCCAGTAGGCGTAGTGGGAGACGTAGAAGCTGCGGTCGTCGACGTGTACTGCGGTGCGATCGGCCAGGAAGCTGATGTAGGCGAACAGCCCGATTACGCAGGCGAACAGGTGCAGCACCCCATGGCTGATGTCCTCTCGGCGTGACCGGCGCAGTACGCCTGCGATGACCCCGATGCCGACGAGCATGCCGAGCACACCCGCCCAATGCACGACGGGATTGACTGGTATCTCCATATGGCCCTCGCACGCTAGCCGGGGGTGCAAGAGTCGAGCCGGGACCGTGTAGGCGCCTACTTGGCGTTACGGCTGCTTTGAAGCTGGAGGTGCTGTTCGCCTGCCGCCTGAGCAAGCACCGGGGTTGTCGAGCACTTACTCTGCCAACCACACTTGCAGCGGACGGAGTACCCCCGTCCTGACGCGTTGAGGTGGAACGTGGGCCCGTCAACGTGATGGTCCTGCTGCACTTCACCGCCCTCCGCCTGTACTTGCGACGGGGATCATATGCAGGGCGAGGGCGGCCTCCGCTGCACCGGCCGGTGCCATCGGCTGGTCATCCAGAAGGCGCTGCTGGCAAGCCAGCGCCCGACTCAGAATGCCGGTCGTCGTCGACAACCTGGGCGGTGTTTGGCTGCGGGGGAGAGGAGGGCTCAGCGCCGTTCCTTGCCGGGGGCGGCCACAGCTTCCAGGCCAACGCCGCCACACCGATGCCGAGGGCACCGCCAACGAGAACATCGCTGGGGTAGTGGCCGCGCTTTCGCACCAAGGACCAATGAGTGGCCAGAGTGGCGCTGGAGAGAGGGATGAAAGGTCCGGCCGATCGGAACCCGTGGCTGACGGAGCTCGTGGGGGCGGTGCTCAGCCGAGGCCACGCTCCGCCTGGGAATCCATTTGGCCCAACCGGCCCCTTCTGTCTCGCCAGCCATGACGAGAACAGAGAGTTGTTGACCGGCGCTGGCTTCTCGGATGTCGTCGTCGAGGAGATTCAGGGAGCCATGGTGTTCTCCGATCTGGAGAGCTACTGGGATCTGCAGGCTCATCGAGCACGCCCGCCAGCAGGCCAGCGAGGAAGCGGCAACGCGCTGGGGGCGCGACGGCTCGCGTCCCCGTTGATCTTCCCGTAGCGGGAATGTCTACGGTCGACTCACGGCCGCCCCGGGCGGAAGCGACCAGGGAAGGCATGCGCAACCAGGCACCGAGGGTGACAACACGATTGACGAACCAACCGTGGTGGTCGCCCTCCCGGTTGGAGGGCTGGCGTGCTACGGGTGCGCGACCACGGCCCGGCGAAGTCGGGCGCCTCGACTGCCCCATAATGCTCCGCAATCCTCGTCCGCGGGGTAGCCCAAGGTGTCGTTCAGGGGCACTCGGTAACGGACAGGAGTGCGGCGCGAGGTAACGCTCGGGGATGCGGCTCAGCAACCGTCGAGCGAAGTGGTGCAGCCGACCCGCTCGACCCGCCGGCTACTACGCGGCTCCGCTGGATGGTGCCGCCCTCGAAGCACTCAGCGAGGAGCACATGCCTTCTAGCGGCGGAAGGACGGGCGGACCGCCGGCAGCGGGGCCAGCGGTGGCGTGGAGCCGCCCGCACCATCGGCGATTCCCGCCAAGAACTCACACATGGCCTCCGTCGCCGAGTAGGTCGGCGTCCAGCCCAGCTCGACTCGGGCTTTGGTGGTGTCGAGCAATGGCGGCTGGATCATCAAGTCGAGCCAGTCGGGGCTGGTCGGCTGGAGCCGGAGGAGCCAGCTCGCTTTGACGGCGGACCGCATCACCCGCGCCGGCACCGGCACCCTTCGGCTTGAGACGGCGGCAGCGACCGACGCCGAGGTCAGCACCGGCTCGGCCGCCAAGTTGAAGGTGCCGTGCACGTCGCTCACCACCGCCCGCCGGTAGGCGTCCCCCACGTCGTCCGAGTGGACGGCCTGGATGCGCACACCGGGCACATCTGGAACCACCGGGATCCGGCCGGGGCGCAGCAGTGCGCGCGGCAGGAGCGGCCCGCCGTACAGGCGGTGAGCCTGGGCGCCCGCCTCCCGCTTCAACACCAGAGCCGATCGGAAGCGCACGATGCGGACCTGTGGGTGGTGCTCGGCAAAGTCGTCTAGGGCACGCTCCACCTCCGCCTTCTGGTGTGAGTACCAGGAGCCGGGTATGCCGCCGGTGGGCCATGACTCGTCGACCGGGACGTCACCGGCGCCGCCCGCGTAGGCCGCAAAGGCGGAGGCGTGCACCAGGATGGGGACGCCGGCCGCCGCCACCGCCTCTTGAACGCGCCGGGTGCCGCCCACATTCACCGCCCGCAGCTCGCCCTTGCGGTGGTTGGGTTGCACGATCCAGGTCAGGTGCACCACCGCGTCGGCGCCCTGGAACAGGGGCGAGAGGTCGTGCCTAACCACGTCGGCCGCTCGCCACTCAACCTTCGGAAGCACGACTGCGGGCCTCCGCCGGGCGATGCCGATGATCGACGTCACCGCTGGGTCTCCGGCCAGGGCGGCCAGCACCGACGTGCCCACGTTACCGGTGGCCCCTGTGACGGCTATACGCACGCCTAGGCGGGCCTCATCCCGGCGTGGGGTGGCCAGGCGCATCTTCAACACCTGGTGCGCCTTGAGTGCCGGCGGTCCTTCGGGGGCGGCCGGGCGCAATTTCGCCACTCGTGCCCACAGCTTCAGCCCAGGATGCCGGCCGGTCGGCCCCTGCTGGTACATGGCCAGCGCCCTGCGAGTCGCCGACAGCCTCTTCAGTTCGGCGCTTAGGCGGCCACAGCGTCCAGGCAGTGTCGGCAACAGCGAAGCCCAGGCGCCGCCGGCGAGGACGTTGCTCGGGTAGTGGGCCCGCTGACGCACGAGCGACCAGTGAACCGCCATCTTGGCACCTGAGAGGGGAAGGAACAGTGCTGGCAGTTCCAGAGCGACGCCTAGTGCGAAGGCCAGATCCCTCGGCGGCTCTGCCGAATACAGTCGATCCCTTGCGCGACCCCTTGCCGATCAACCGTGTGACAAAGGCGTCCTCGGCCGAGCGCGTTGGCAACATTCGAGCTCTCCTGTCGATGGGCTCTAGCAGACCCTATGGCGATGAGAGGGCGGTCCGGGTCAACGGTGGTCACATCGAGGTGAGGAGCGGGGGGCTCGACCTTAGGTAACCAGACCTGACCTGTCATCCCCACTTGGCGCGCCCAGCTACGGCAACGCGAACACTACGGCAACGCGAACACCATGAGTGCAGCTCCCCGGGGCACGCCCAGCGTCCCAGGCGCGAATCCCTTGACCCAACCGCCCCACCCGACGGGGACGGCAATGTACTGCTTGCCCTTGACGCTGTAGCTCACGGGGTTGCTGTGGTGACCGCTACCGGTCTGGTGCTGCCAGAGCAGCTCCCCGCTGCGGGCGTTGTAGGCGTTGAGCTCGCCGGTGGGTTCGCCGGCGAAGACGAGGTCTCCCCCCGTGGCCAGTACCGAAGCCACCATGGGCTTGTCGTTCCTCCACTCCCACACCTCCCTCCCGGTGGAGGGGTCGAAGGCCCTCACGGCCCCCCAGTGGTCGGGCAGGGTGTTGGCCTCCCCTCCGTAGTAGGGCAGGCCCTCCTTGAACTCGACCGGTTCAACCCGGTAGTTGGCGCAGGACTCGATGGTGGGGACGTAGAAGAGCCGGGTCTTCGGGCTGTAGGCGGCGTGGGTCCACTCCTTGCCTCCCGCCGGCCCGGGACAGATG
Organism: Actinomycetota bacterium; assembly: GCA_016781225.1. Taxonomy (GTDB): domain Bacteria; phylum Actinomycetota; class Acidimicrobiia; order Acidimicrobiales; genus YB1-3. Next base: position 4,177 of record JADDQT010000034.1, on the reverse strand, counting down.
TCGACTCCCTCGCGGGTAGGGACCTTCCTCGGGCTCACCTTCCCCGAAGGGTCGATCTCTCCCCAGTCCAGGCGCTCGACGAAGGGCGCCACTCGGACCAGTTGTCCGTTGGTCCGGTCGAGGACGAAGAAGTAGCCGTTTTTGTCGAAGTGGGCTAGGAGCTTTCGCCCGTCGAGGTCGACGAGGATGTTCTCGTTGTTGCCGTCGTAGTCCCACAGATCATGCGGGGTCCACTGGTAGTGCCAGCGTTGGGCGCCGTCGTCGGGGTCGATGGCCACCACCGAGGATGTGTAGAGGTTGGCCCCCGGGCGCACGCTGCCGTCGAAGTCAGGCGACGGGTTGCCCGTCCCCCAGTACATGAGGTCCAGCTCGGGGTCGTAGGTGGCCGTGATCCACGCACTGCCCCCGCCCCGGTTCCGGGCCTCTCCCTTCTCCGGCCAGGTCTCGCCCCCTGGTTCTCCGGGCTTGGGGATGTTGTAACGGCGCCACACCCGGCGCCCCGTTTCGAGGTCGTAGGCGTCGATGTGGCCGAGGATGCCGAACTCGGCGCCCGAGGTCCCCACCACGACCAGGTTCTTCACCACGACGGGAGCGAGAGTGGCGCTCTCACCGGCCCGGACGTCGCCGAACACCTGCTTCCACACCGGTCTGCCGTTGACCGCGTCCAGGGCCACCAGATGGGCGTTAGGGGTGGTCACGAAGACCTTGCCGTTGGCCACCGCCGGGCCGCGGTTGACGTTGCCGCAGCACAGTGGAGTGTCGACGGGGATCTCGTGCTTGTATCGCCACAGCTCCTGGCCGGTCTCGGCATTGAGTGCGAAGGCCCAGCCGTCCCACGCCGTCGCGTACATGACGCCGTCCACGACGATGGGGGCGGCCTCGAAGGAATACGTCGCCTCGCCGGCCTTGATCCCGAACTCACCGAACTGGAAGGTCCACGCCGGGCGCAGGTCTCGCACGTTGCCCGTGCTGATCTGGTCGAGGGAGCTGTAGCGCTGGCCGTCGTAGGCGCCGTAGTAGGTGAGCCAGTTCTGGGGCTCGGCGCGGGCTCGGAGGATGCGCTCGAAGTTGACGCCGGCGGCTACCGGTGGGGCGCTGCCCGCCGCCCCGCTCAGCGATCCCAGGTCACGCCCCTGTTCGGTCAGCGGATAGTCGCGGCGTTCCTCCGAGCACGCCACCAGCACGCCGGCGGCGAGCAGCAAGCAGAGCCCGACGCGGACGGATCGGCGGCGGCGGTCAGGTCCCATCAGAGGCCTCCTCACGGTCGGGGCTGCTCCGGACGGTCGAGACGGGCTTCGGCGGGCACGTCGCCCCTGACCAGGATTAGCCCGAGCATGCCCCGGCCGCCGTGGTTGCCGACGGGGCAGTCGAACCAGTAGTAGCCGGGGCTGTCGAGAGTGACGCGCGCTCGTCCTCGTGAATGGATCGGCAGCATCACGAACTGTTTGTCCCCATTGCTCGGGAAGATGGCGGCGTGGTGCACATAGGGGTCGTCGTTGGACAGATCGACTTCGAGCTCGCCCGAGCGGGGCATGACGATGATGGCCGGCTCCCAGATGAGCTCTCCCTTGGGCGCGCGGACGTCGACGCGCATCACTCCGTCGGGCCCTTCCTTGGCCTCGGCCAGTCCTCCGAGGGCGAACAATCGGCCGAGGAGCTCCTGGTTCTGCCTGTCCACCCCGGGCAGCTCGTTGACGAGCTTGACCACTCTGGGGTCGAGCTGCTTGAGCACGCTCGGGCGGAGCAGACGGAAGTAGTCCGGGAAGATCACGGCCGCCACGGCGACGACGGAAAGGATTGCCGCCAAGACGGCGAGCACGACGACCCTGCGTCTCATCCGCATTTCTCAGATGGCGCCGATGGACGAGGAGCCATCGAGTCAGGCCCGACGGTCACCGGGCGAAAAGCCATGCCTCATTCTCGCGCTGACAGTCATGAGCGTCTCCAGACTTTGGTACCCGAACTGTGAGCCGACGCCGCGAGACAGTGGACGCACCTCTCCACGCCGCGCCCGACGGGGGCCAGACTTGCTGAGTGTCTTCCCGAAAGGTACTGCTGTCGCTGCCCGGCGCCCTCACCGCCGGCCATCAGCTGGTCGAGCTGGGCGCGGGGAGCGGTGTCATCGGCCAGCGTCACGTTGGCCTGGTGCCGGCAGCATCGCTCTCCCTACTCACCGACGCCGTGTGGGTGGCGGCGGCGCTTCGAGATCGGAGCCGGTGGGAACGGGCGATGGCGGTCGGTGCCGGCACGGCCATGGCTGCACCCGTTCTGCACTACACCCTCTTTCCGTGGCGGCTCCGGTTCGGTATCCCGGTGCTCGTGGAGGCGGAAGGGCTGCGCGGCCCGCCCCTGGTCGGCTACGTAGCGCTGCTCTACGCATGGGCCGGCGCCGGGGTGCTCGCTCTTATCGCTGTGCCACGGAGACGACGACGATGGGCGCTTCTCGGCGTGGGGCTGGCGGCGGCCTTCCGCCAGCTCGCCGCGGACCACGCAGAATGGATCGCCGCCGAGAGCGCCCGCAACGCGCAGTGGTGGAACCGCGCGTGGCGCAAGTGAGCAGTGAGACCGCTCGTGAGCGGTCCCTGCGACGGCGAGCCCCCGCACCCGGAGCGAAGCCCGCGGCACGGCGATCAGACCTGGCAGCGGCTCACCACGCAGACATGTTCAAGGGCCGCCCAAGCGGTCCGGGCGAAGACGTCGACCTGCCTGTTCAGCTCCCGCGGATCTGCACCCCGTTACACAGCAGGTACGGCTATGCGGCAGGTCGCCGATAACCCGAGAGGCGCGGAGATGAAATGCCCATAACGTTCCGCACTCTTCTCTTCGCGGGGGCACGCGTATAAGAGCCGTTGGAGGGCGCCCGGTAACGGACACTTACGGCGCGCCCCATAATCATGTGCTCGGACCCGGGGCGATGACCACCCCTGACCGCCGAATGGGTGAACGATGTTGCCTGCCGGTCGGGCCCCGCTCGGAAACTTCGACATGACCGGCCCCGCGGGTTCGCAGTTGGAAGGGCCCGCACGGGTCATGGTCGTCGCGCCTACACCGGCAGACCGAGATCCCTAGCGAGGAACAGGCAGGTGATCCGCTCAAGGACCGCCGGAGTCACCATCGTGGCCAAACGTTCGGCGCTGTTGGCGCCGACGACCACCGACGCTTCGCGCACGTTCAGCCCCTCTGAGGTCAAGACCGAAAAGGCTGAGCGCAGCGTCTCCCCTGAATAGATCAGATCGTCGATGAGGTGAACCCTGGTGCCTGGGTCGAGGCGTTCGCCAGCCAGCCGAGGATTGCCAAGTGCAGGGTCGTCCCCTAGGAGACGAAGTACTCCTTCGGATCCGGACGAACGAGGACGCCCGGTGTGCCGAGTTGAAGTACGAGCGCGCCGACCAATGGCCAAGCGCCCTTGTCGCAGGCGGCGACAGCTACTCCGGCCGGGACCGACTTGGCCAGCTCCTCGATCACGAACCGGAACTGGTCGGGCTTTCCGAGCAGCCTCTTGAGGTTGAGAAAGCCTCGGGCCTCGTTTCCCTCGCGATCTCGCACGGCCGCTGTCGACCAACACGACGCCACGGCGCTGGCCACAGCTGGCGGGCGAACGACAACAACGCTCGGGCCATTCACATCCATCATCATGCCGGGTACGAAGAGGCGGTTCTGCTGTGGCCCGCGTCGGGTGCCCGGTCCGGTATGCGCGCCAGCCCGGATTCCGCCAGAATCCGATCCGAATATCGGGTACGGGCGCCCATAACGCCGGCTACGCCCGGTCGCTACGAGGTTGCGGGCGCGGCAGCGTCTCCGGTCCTCGTGGAGACGGCGGTGGGTGGCGTACGCTTTTGACCGGACTCAGACGGTGTGGCGATCTTCGCCGCGCACTTCTGATGACTTCGCCGGGGAGAGGAGAGCCACCTGCCCGTACCGACATTGCAACGACCGCGGTCGCGAAGACGGCCGTTGCATGACCAACCCGCTCAGCGTGGACGCACGCACCGACAGCGTCGCCGAGTCAGCACTGACGCGCCTCAGGAGGTGTCGCCCGCGATGGCAAGCACCAGGTCGTCCATTGCAGCCACCACCGTCGACGATGGCGTCGTGTCGTTGACGACCACCGAGAACACCACGCCACGACCTCCCGCCGTGGTCAGGTAGCCCGACAGCGCCCGGCCTTCGAGGATCC
>JADDQT010000459.1 GCA_016781225.1 Actinomycetota bacterium | reverse complement strand
CCAAAAGCCTCCGAGGATTGCGTGTGTCCAAGCACGCTCTTCTTCTCGGAGGCACCCCTATGATCGACCAAGATAGCGTCCTTGTCCAACTGATCCGCCTGATCGATCGTATCCCGAGCCCACCTCAACCGGCATCCCGCCCTCGCGGACGACCGCCCCTCTACTCCGATCGGTTGTTCTTGAAGGCGCTGGTGATCATGATCGTCCGCCGTCTGCACCGGGTGGGCGAGTTGGTTGCGGTGCTCGACGAACCTACACAACAGATGGGGCTCATACGCCAGCTTCTCTCGGAGCGAGGGCGGTTCCCCTCCAGGCGCACTTTCGAGCGCAGGCTCAAGGCTCTGCCCGAGAACTTGCCGGAGCAGATCTGTTGTTTGGGCCATCACCTGGTGGAATTGCTCAAGCCGTGGGCTCACTCTGGAAGAGCAGTCGCCCTAGACAGCACGGTGCTCAGGGCTAAAGGTGGGGAGTGGCACAAAAAAGATCAGAAAAGAGGCGTGGTGCCCCACACTACCATAGACACTCAAGCCGGCTGGACCAAGAGCGGCTGGCATGGGTGGGTTTACGGCTGGAAGCTGCACCTTGGGACCACTGTCTCAGCGGTGTGGATCCCGCTCTCTGCCAGGCTCACCCCGGCCAACACAGCAGATAACCGGATCGCCCCGCTCTTGATCGCAGAGCTGCCACAGCAGACGCGCTTTGTGCTAGGAGACACCCACTACGACGCCAGGAACGTAAGGGAAGCGTGCGCGAAGGAAGAACGGTTGCTGGTGACCCCCAAGAGGAGGGGTGCCTACCCGCACACCGACGATGGAGTGGAGGTAAGAAGGATCTTCCACATGTTGCGCAGGGTGGCATCCGAGAACTTCAACGAGCACTTCAAGGCGATCTTCGAGGCGCACGGATCGGTTCCCACCAAGGGCGAGACCAACACCGCCAGATTCGCTTTGGGGGCGGTGTTGGTCTACCAGCTTGCGCTGCTACATCGCCATGAACAAGGGCTTGGAGAGGTCAATGTGGGGCTCAAAGCCTTCCTCCGAGCC
>JADDQT010000223.1 GCA_016781225.1 Actinomycetota bacterium | reverse complement strand
CCACCGCCCCGGCGGCGCCGATCATGTGGCCGGTGACGCCCTTGGTGGAGGTGACGGGTGGCGGTGAGCCGCCGAAGACCTTGACGATTGCCTCGGCCTCCATGGTGTCGTTGAGAGGAGTGGAGGTGCCGTGGGCGTTGACGTGGCCCACGTCCGCCGGTCCGAGGCCGGCGTCCTCCAGCGCCGCCTCCATGCACGCCACCGCCCCGCTGCCGTCGGGGTCGGGGGCGGTGATGTGGTAGGCGTCGGCATTGCGTCCGTAGCCGAGCACCTCGCCGTGGATCTCGGCCCCACGGGCCTCGGCTTTGTCCCAGCGCTCGAGCACCAGGAACGCCGCACCCTCGCCCATCACGAACCCGTCACGCTCGGGATCGAAGGGACGGGAGGCTCGCGCCGGGTCGTCGGAGCGGGTGCTGAGCGCCCCCATGCGGGCGAAGGCGGAGATGGCGATGGGAGTGAGCACGGCCTCGGTCCCGCCGGCGAGGACCACCTCCGCCGAGCCCTCCCGCACCAGCCGGGCGGCCTCCCCGATGGCGTTGGAGCCGGCGGCACAGGCGGTGGCCACGCAGAAGTTGGGGCCTTTCCAGCCGTGGCGCATGGCGATGGTGCCCGCGGTGGCGTTGGGCATCATCATCGGCACCAGGAACGGGCTCACCCGGGTCGGCCCCTTCTCCAGGAGGACCCTCTCCTCCTCCTCCAGCGTCCACAGGCCGCCGATGCCGTTGCCCACCACCACGCCGCACTGGTTGGGATCGGCATCGAGGTCGCCGGCGTGGGCGAGGGCGTCGGTGGCGGCGGCGAAGCCGAGCTGCACCACGCGGTCGGCGCGGCGAACCTCCTTGGGCCCGAAGTAGTCCGAGGGGTCGAAGTCGTGGACCTCGCAGGCGAAGGAGACGGAGAGGTTCGAGGCGTCGAACCTGGAGATGGGCGCGGCGGCAGAGCGGGCTGCCAGCAGCGTGGACCAGAACTCGTCCAGGTCGTTGCCGGCGGGCGACTTGACGCCGAGGCCGGTGACGGCCACCCGGTGGCGGCCTCGTTGGTCGGTTGCCGTCATCGGGAGCGTCAGGTCTTCACGGCCAGCTTGGCCACGACCAGGTCGACGGCCTCGCCCACGGTCTTGATGCCGGCGAGCTCGTCCTCGGGGATGACCACGTCGAGACGCTCCTCGAGGCCCATGACCAGCTCCACCAGGTCCAGGCTGTCAGCGTCGAGGTCGTCCTTGAAGCTGGCTTCCTCCACCACGACATCGGGCTCCACGCCGAGGACCTCGGGGGCGACCTCTCGCATCGTGACCATGACCTGATCTCTGTCCATCCAATTGCTCCTCTTCTCGATCCGTGTGTCTTGGTTCCGGCGTTCTAGTGACCCATGCTCGCACCACCGTCCACCGGGACGACGGCCCCGGTGACGTAGGAAGCGGCGTCCGAGCACAAGAAGGCGATCACCCGGGCGACCTCCTCCGCGGTTCCCATGCGACCGACGGGCACGATCCCGACGAGCTCGCCCAGTTGCTTCTCGGTGAGGGCGTCGGTCATGGCCGTGCTTATGGGCCCGGGCGCCACCAGGTTGCAGGTGACTCCCCGCGATGCTAGTTCCCGGGCCACCGACCGGGTCAGACCGATGAGCCCGGCCTTGGCTGCGGCGTAGTTGGCCTGGCCGGCAGCGCCCGTGGAACCCACCACGGAGCCCACGTTGACGATGCGCCCGAAGCGGCGCCGGAGCATGGTGGCGCTGGCACGCCGGGTGGCGTGGAAGGCACCGTCGAGGTTGGTGCTCAACACGTCGCGCCACTGGTCGTCGCTCATGCGCAGGATGAGCCCGTCGGCAGTGATGCCGGCGTTGTTGACGAGGATCTCCACCGGCCCCAGGGCCTCCTCCACGCCGCTGAAGGCGGCGTCCACGGAGTCGGGTTCGGTCACGTCCAGCTCGACGGCCATGCCGTCGATCTCGGCGGCCGCCTTCTCGGCGCTCTCCCGGTCGCGCCGGTAGCCGACGGCAACGCGATGGCCGTGCTGACCCAAGGCCACGGCGGTGGCCCGGCCGATGCCTCCCGATCCGCCGGTGACGAGCGCGACCCGTGCAGTACCCACCGGGTCCACGCCCTCGCTCGGCTCCGGGTCGCTCACTGGCGGGGTTCCCAGCGCAGCACGGCGCTGGCCCACGTCATTCCGGCACCGAAGCCGGAGATGAGCACCACCTCCCCACCGGTGAGCCGGCCTGCCTCGGCGGCCTCGGCCAGGGCCAGGGGGATGGACGCCGCCGACGTGTTCCCGTAACGGTCCAGGTTGACCACCGTGCGATCCAAGGGGATCCCTATGCGGCTGCACACGGCGTCGATTATGCGGACGTTTGCCTGGTGGGGCACGAACAGGTCCACGTCCTCGGGTGTCATGCCCGCCTTCTGGAGGGCAGTGGAGGACGACTCCACGACGACGCGGACGGCTCGACGGAACACCTCCTTGCCCTCCATGCGCAGCCATCGCTCTCCGGGCGGGACCTCGAGCAACGAGACCAGCGATCCGTCGGAGCCCAGGTCCCACGACAGCAGCCCCCCGTCGGCTTCCACCGAGTGGTCCACCACGGCGGCCCCGGCACCGTCGCCGAACAGGATGCAGGTGGAACGATCGGTGGGATCCACGACGCGAGTGAGGGTCTCGGTGCCGACCACGAGGAAAGGACGACCCCCGGGCTGCCCTCCCGACGCCGCCTTGAGCCCGGCGTCGACCGTCATCATCCCCGCCGCCGTCACCAGGCCATAGACGAAGCCCGAGCAGGCGGCCATGACGTCGAACGCCCCGCAGCGCAGCCCGAGGGAATCCTGGATGCGCACGGCCGTCGACGGAAAGAGCTGGACCGGGGTAGTGGTGGCCACCACCAGCAGGCCTATGTCGTCCGGCGTGAGCCCGGCGTCCTTGAGGGCGGCGGCGGCTGCATCGGTGCCGAGCGTGGCCGAGGTCTCGTCGGGAGCCGCGACCCGCCGCTCACGGATGCCGGTGCGCTCCACGATCCAGGCGTCGCTCGTGTCCACCATCCGCTCGAGATCGGCGTTGGTGAGGCGCTGCTCGGGGATGGCCGTGCCCAGGCCGGTGATGGTGAGGCCCATCTACTTCAGACCCTCGAACATGCCCGATGGTCCCGCATGGCTGTACTGGCGTGCACCGGCTAGAGGACCCGCAGCCAGGCCACTGGCTGGCCCTCGCGGACGCGCTCGCCGGGATGGGCCAGCATCCCCATGAGGAACCCGGTGAAGGCGCTGCGGACGGGGACGGCCTGGCCGCGGGCCTCGACCACGCCCACCACCTCGCCTTCGGTGACCGAGTTCTCCTGGCGCCCGTCGACGGCGACGGCCTGCTCCTCGCCGGCAACGGGCTGGAACACGCCCATCGCCGGGGCGAGGATGACCCGCTCCGAGACCTCCAGGTCCTCGCCGCGAACGGACTTGGTTGACGTCACGGTCATGCCGACACCTCCTGAAGGGGTGACTCGCTGCCCTGCACGGGCACATCGGGAACGATTCGCCGGGCCAGTCCGGCCAGGATGCTGCCGGGGCCGACCTCGGCCAGCTCGGTGGCGCCCAGGCTCACCAGCGTCTGCACCGACTCCCGCCAGCGGACGGGCCGCACGAGGTGGTCCTCCAGGCGCTGTCGCCAGCCGTCGCCGTCGTCGTATGCACGGGCATCGCCGTTGGAGACCACCGGAGCCGAGGGCTCTCGGAGCGAGGCGGTCCGTAGGTCGTCGGCGAAGGCGTGGGCGGCGTCGGCCATGAGCGGGGTGTGGAACGCGCCGCCCACCCGCAGGCGGGTGGCCCGGCGGACGCCGGCGGATCCGGCTCGCTCCTCGGCTTCGGCCACTCCTTC
>JADDQT010000222.1 GCA_016781225.1 Actinomycetota bacterium | reverse complement strand
GTCGCGCGACGCACCGGAGGCCGTCATACGCGCCGCGCCCGACCGCACGCTAGCCGCCACCTCGGCTCGGGTGGAGGCGGCGGCTCCCGACGCCTCGAGCATGGGAGTGGTGCGCTTCCCCGGTCCGGGAGCGGGGCTGGAGCCGACCGGTCCGGGGGCAGGCAAGGACTACCCCGAGCTGCGCGACCCGCTGGCAGTGGTCGACCTCGTCCGAGGAGCGCTGGAAGTCGTCTCCTACGGCGGGACTGCCGTGCGCCAGGCTTCCACCTTCCGCTACGAGACCGTCATCGACGTGGAGGCGGCCGTCCGGGCCACACCGGATGGGCGGAAGGCGGCCGCGCAGGCCATGGCCAACCGCCTGGGTGTCCGGGCCTTCTACGCAGACGTTTGGGTGGACACCGAGGGGCGGATCCGCCGGGTGCAGGTGCCTGTGGAAAAGACCGTTCAGCGCCCGGGCAACCGGGACCGAAGCAGGCCACCGCTCATCACGGTGGACTTCTTCGCCTTCGACGCCTGACCTCGGTCGGCCGGGCACGCCTGCCTGGGGACCGATCCGGCCGCCTTCGGCGCGGAGTCGGCGACGTCGCCGAGCTCGCTGCGAGGCATTGCCGCGGTGGGCCTCATCGAGCCCCTGTGCGACGGCGTACGGCAGCCGACACCTTTTCACCGTGGTGCCCAAGGGGCTGAGCCGCCGGCACCTTGAGCTGGGTCTCCGTCACAGGTAACCAAGTAGCGTGCATGGGGCGAGTTGGGCGGGGGTTGGCTGTAGTGGGTGATCGCAGTGCCATCGAGTGGACCGAGGCAACATGGAACCCCGTCGTTGGTTGTGCCAGCGTCTCGCCCGGCTGCGACAACTGCTACGCCGCCCGTGACACGGCCGGCCGGCTGAAACGCGTCCCGGTGTACTCTGGCCTGGCTGAAAAGCCCGAAGGCGAGCCGGCCCGGTTCACCGGCGAGGTGCGTTGCCTACCCGACCGCCTCGACCAGCCCCTGCGGTGGCAGCGGCCCCGCCACATCTTCGTCAACTCCATGAGCGACCTGTTCCACCCGGACGTCCCGGAGGAATACATCGGCCGGGTCTTCGAAGTCATGGCTCTTGCCGATAAACACACCTTCCAGATCCTCACGAAGCGGCCCCAGAGGATGTCCGAGCAGGTCGAGCGCTTCTACGACGCCTGGTGCTGGCCCGAGAGCGGTTGTCCGGTGGCCGACGCCCTGGGCAACGTCTGGCTGGGGGCGTCCATCGAGCGCGACCCGTACTGTTTCCGAGCCGACCACGTTCGCCGGACTCAGGCTGCCGTCCGCTTCCTCAGCCTCGAGCCCCTCCTGGGACCGCTCCCCTCGCTCGACCTTACGGACATCGATTGGGTGATCGTCGGCGGCGAGAGCGGCCCGGGCGCCCGGCCCATGGATCCCGAGTGGATTCGTGACATCCGAGACCGCTGCGTGGAGGCCGGTGTCGCCTTCTTCTTCAAGCAGTGGGGCCAGTGGGTGCCCTACGAGACGGAGAGCCCGCCGTTTCACCGCAGCCAGCACGGGAACCTCATCGACGAGCACCACCTGCCAGCTGACCTGGTCGAGAATGAGCCCACGGGTAGGTGGTGGTGGCCCGACCTGGACTCTGACGCCATCTACCGCAACGTCGGGAAGAAGGCAGCTGGCCGCCTGCTCGATGGCCGCACCTGGTCTGAGATGCCGAGGTCGTTAGCATCCACCCACGACAAAGAAGCAGAAGACCTCGGAGGAGCCGCAGCTCTTCGAGTACACCGACGAGCTCGCTGAGAGCGAAGCACGTGGGCTCGCCCTGCCTGAGCCCAAGAGGAGTATCGACGAGGCCCGGCGGTTCTGTGGCTGGACATGGAGCAAACTCGATCTCCTACGGCTATATCTGAACCGTTACGCGACCGTGGCCGGTGGGGGTACCTACATCGACGGGTTTGCCGGAAGAGGTCGGGCGGACATCGAGGGTGAGGACCGCCCGGGATCGGCTGCCCTGGCCATCGAGTCACGAGCCTTCAAGTCCCTGCTCCTCTATGAGCTCCCAAAGACGGCCAAGGCCCTGGCGACCTACATCGAGCAGAACCACAAGAAGGCGGCGTCCCGCTGTCTAGTGCGTCCCGGCGACTGCAACAGGCGGATCCCCGAAGATCTCGAAGCGGGTCTAGTACCCAAGGACAAGCCCTGTTTCGCCTTTCTTGACCCAAACTCGACGCAGCTGTCATGGGACACGGTTGTGGCATTGGCCCACTACAAAGCCGGCGGTGCCCCGCCGAGAGAGTGCAAGGTCGAGTTGTGGATCCTCTTCAACACCCACCAGGCCCTCATGCGGCTCATGCCCCGCAATCCGGGTCCGGACTACCCGACGTCGCCACAGGCGGCGACACTCGATCGGGTCATGGGTGCCCGGGAGGCGTGGTGGGACCTCTACCAAGCGGAAGCTGGCGCGGGTCTTTACGCGGGGCGATATGCCCAGAGGCTTGAGCAGGAGCTCGGCTACGGAGCAGCGCGGACGCAGCGGATCCTCGACCCTCACACCAAGGCTCCGCAGTACTACATGATCCATGCCAGCGACCACCTAGCCGCCCACAAGTTCATGTATTGGGCCGAGAATGCCACCGCCAGGGACCGCTCTGAAGCCGTGCGACTACCCGGCATCGGAGTCCCCTGACTGGTTCCACGGAGCAACGACCTACCCCCTAGGGCCCGGGGGGGCGGTAGTGACTCGTTTCCAAGCCCTCCCACCACCCGCCGCCAAGGCGGTCTCGCCATGGACTCCGCGGCGGTTCACCCTGAACCGGCGGCTGGCTTTCGCCGTATGGTGCGGAAGGATGACGAACTGCTGACGCGCGGCTACTCGCCCCCCCAGCTCGAGCGACGCTCAGTCGCCGCGCTCGAGGAGATGCGGCGCCGCGCCATGCGCCAACTATGGCCGCGCCGCGCGGTGGCCATGGCGACGGCGTGTCCCTCTCCACCACTCCCGACGAAGCCAGCGGGTATCCGGATCCTGTCGGCGCAGGGAGTTCCGCGGCAACGACTGGCCTGAGTGCGCCGCCCTTCTCGTCCCTGCGTCGTGTGCGGTCGCTTGGTCGAGGGTGGCCGAACACCCCGACCCGCTGAGCGCAAGCGAATCCGCAACGCCGATCGCCCAGCTGGTCCGAGCCACAATCGGAGCGTGGAGCGCCGAGCACGGCTGGCTCTCCCGGCTACGGCCGGCCTGCGCACGAGGCCTGTGACCTGAGCGCCGACCACACCTCCGCCCTTGCTGCCGGCCTGCCCACCGCCTCAGCGTGCTGTGCCGGCCTGCAACGCCCGCAAGGGTGGGGCCGATGTCCGCTGTGCCGCCTGGGTCGGGGGAGCGGGGCCGAACTCTTCGCTCGCCGGCTTAGGTCCTGAGACGCCTCCGATCCGGAGCTAGCTCAGCCCGGCGGTACCATGCCCCATGCTCGAAGAGACGGTCATCCAGCGCGTGCTCGGCACCGCCCTCCGTACCGGCGGCGACTTCGCCGAGATCTTCGTGGAGGACCGCCGGTCGTCGTCGGCCCACTACGACGACGGCAAGGTCGAGGAGCTCACCTCTGGCCGCGATCGCGGCGCCGGCGTGCGGGTGGTCGTCGGCGACACCACGGGTTACGCCCATACCGCCGACCTGTCCGAGACGGGTCTCCGGGCCGCCGCCG
>JADDQT010000033.1 GCA_016781225.1 Actinomycetota bacterium | reverse complement strand
ACCTCCGACAGGCCCCGGAGGATCTGGGACAGGATGACCCCGGAGTTGCCCCGCGCTCCCATGAGCGACCCCCGGGCGATGGCCCGGCACGAGTCGGCCATGTCATCGGCTGCGTCGTCGAGGGCGCTCACCACCGACTCCAGGGTCAGGGCCATGTTGGTGCCGGTGTCGCCGTCGGGCACCGGGTAGACGTTCAGGCGGTTGATCCGGTCTCGGTGGGCTCGCAGCGAGTCACGGTACGAGGCCATCGTCGAACGAAGGTGATCGGGGCCCAGGCGTTCGAGCTGCTCCATAGGAGGCGGATGCTAACGTCGACCCCCGATCGGGTGATGGAACCCGAGCGGTTCCCGAGCGGTGGTGGAGCCCAAGCGTGCTCCATGGAGGTGTTCTCACGTGGCAGCGGTGTGCGAGGTGTGCGGCAAGCACCCTTCCTTCGGCATGAGCATCAGCCACTCGCATCGCCGCACCAAGCGGCGCTGGAACCCGAACATCCAGCGGGTCCGAGCCCTGGTGAACGGCATTCCGAAGCGCATGCACGTGTGCACCTCGTGCATCCGGGCGGGCAAGATCACCAAGGCCGTCCGCTAGTCACGCCGCTTCGCCTGCCCGCGGCCCAGACCGAGGCCCGTTGAACCAGTCGGCGCTCGACGCCGTTCGAGCAGCGACCACCCAGGCCCGGGCCGAGGCCGAGCTGACGGAGGCCGAGGGCCGCCTTTCCGCCGGCCTGGTGCAGGCCTTGCGGGATTCCGGAGTGTTCCGCATGTGGGTCCCCACAGAGCTCGGCGGCAGCGGCGTCGATCCTCTCACCGCCATCGGAGCGGTGGAGGCGCTGGCCACCGCCGATGCCTCCGCCGGCTGGTGCGCCATGATCGGCCTGACCTCCGGGGCGCTGGCAGGGCTGCTGCCCGAAGCCGGTGCCCGCGCCGTCTACGAACCCGGCCCCGACGTCATCGTCGGCGGTACCCTGGCCCCAAGCGGCACGGCCGCGGTCACCGGCGACGGCTACGTGGTGAACGGGCGCTGGGCGTTCGCCAGCGGGAGCGTCCATTCGGACTGGCTGTTCGGCGGATGCGTGCTGATCAAGGACGAGCAGCCGTTGCTTCGAGCCGATGGGCGGCCCGAGATGCGGATGCTGTTCATGCCTACGTCAGCGCTCGAGATCGTGGACAACTGGGACGTCATGGGCCTGCGGGGTACGGCCAGCAACGACTTCACGGCCTCCGAGTTGTTCGTGCCCGAGCACCTGGCCCTGGCGCTCGACACCCCTCCGTGGCCGGGTGGGCCCCTGTGGCGCATCCCCCCCTTGACCCTGGTGTTCCCACCCATGGCCGCCGTCCCACTGGGCATCGCCCGAGCGGCAATAACCGAGCTGGTGGCCCTTGCCGCCGAGAAGGTCCCCTATCGCAGCAACCGTCGCCTGGCCGAACGGGACACGGCGCAATCAATGGTGGCCAGGGCGGAGGCCGCCGTGCGCTCGGCCCGCGCCTTTCTCTTCGAGGCCGTCAGGCACATCTGGGACACCGTGCAGCGCGAGGAGCCCGTGTCCCTCCAGCAACGCGCCGTCGCCCGCCTGGCCGGCGTGAACGCGGCCCATGCGGCGGCCGACGCCGTGGACATCTGCTACCAGGCCGGAGGCGCCACGTCGATCCAATCCGGCAACCTCTTGCAGCGGGCCTTCCGGGACGTGCACGTGGCGACGCAGAGCGTCGTGCTGTCCTACACCGGCTGGGAGACCGTGGGACGTGTCCTGCTCGGCCTCGAGCCGGACACGCCACTCATCTGACGCCTGTCTCGGTCAGGCCATCCGCTCCCACCCGGGGTTCACCGGACCGACTCCTCGTCCCAGCTCCAACCCGGCGCCGATGGCCCGCTCCGTGAAGTGCTTGGCCGCCACGCAGGCGTCGGCCGGCTCCATGCCCCGGGCCAGCTCGGCACAGATGGCTGCGGACAACACGCAGCCGGTTCCGTGGGTGTGGCGTCCCGGGATGCGTGCTGCTTCCAGCCACACCGGGGCCGAGCCCGCCACCACCAGGCAATCTGGTGAGTCGTCAGCGACGAGATGGCCACCCTTCACCAGCACGACCTGGGGCCCCAGGTCGGCCAGTGCCTTGCCGGCGCGCTCCATGGCGGCCTTGTCGTCGATGGCGAAGCCCACCAGGCGGGCCGCCTCGGGCAGGTTCGGCGTCACCACAGTGGCCAAGGGAAGGAGCCGCTCGCGAAGGGCCCCCACGGCGTCGTCGGCGAGAAGGGTGTCGCCGTGCTTGGAGACGAAGACCGTGTCCACCACCAGCTTCTCGATGCCGGCAGCGGCGACGGCGTCCGCCACCACGCTGACCAGCTCGGCGGAGGCGAGCATCCCCGTCTTGGCCGCGTCGACGCCGATGTCGGAGGCGACGCTGGCCACCTGGGCCCGCACCAGGTCGGGGTTCACGGTGTCGAAGCCCTGCACCCCCTCTGTGTTCTGCGCGGTGACGGCGGCGATGGCGCACGTACCCCACACCCCGTGGGCCTCGAAGGTCTTGAGGTCGGCCACGATGCCTGCGCCGCCGCCCGAGTCGGAGCCGGCGATGGTGAGAGCGACCGGCGACCTCACGGTCACTTGGGCTTCACTGCCATGCGTGCTCCCAGCCCGTCCTGGGCAGCGGCTCGTCGCCCAGCCGCAACATGCCGGCGTCGGAAGTGCACCGTCCGATGCGGATGGGCGGCCTGAGGCCCGCCTCGGTGAAGGCGGCCCGCACCGGCGAGCCTTCGGGTGCGGTGAACACGAGCTCGTAGTCCTCTCCCCCGCCCAAGGCCTCGTCCACGCTCGCACCGTCGGCCACGGGCACGTGCTCGATCACCACTCCTACCCCCGAGGCGTCGGCGAGATGGCCGACGTCGGCGGCCAGCCCGTCGGAGACGTCGATGAGCGACGTTGCCCCAGCGCTTCGGGCCACCTGACCCTCGGCCACCCGGGCCCGCGGCCGTCGATGGGCCAACACGCAGGGGTGGCCTTCGCTCACGGCCCCCGCCTGCAGGAGGCGGAGCCCGGCAGCCGACGACCCAAGGGGACCGGTCACGTAGACCGAGTCGCCGTCGCACGCTCCCGAGCGCAGCACCGGCCCTCCGGCATCCACCGTACCGGTGACGAAGACCGACACCACCAGCTGGGCTCCGCCCGCCAGATCGCCGCCCACCACTGGGCAGGAATAGGTCTCGGCCGCCTCTGCGACACCCCGGTAGAGGAGGTCGAGGTCCACGTCCGGCGGTCCGGTCACCGTGAGCAGCGCATGTGATGGCGAGGCGCCCATGGCAGCAACGTCGCTCACGCTGACGGCCACGGCCTTCCAGCCCAGGTCGTCGAGCCCCACCAGCGACAGGTCGGCGTGCACACCGGCCACCACGGCGTCGGCGGTGAGGACCATCTCGCTGCCGCCGGCAACGACCACGGCGGCGTCGTCACCTATCCAGGTATGGCCCTGGGGCGGGGCCGGGAGCAGCCGCCTGACGCGTTCGATGGCCTCGAACTCGCCCCGGCCGTTACTGTCCACGCAACGACTGTAGGAGGCACCAGCGATGCAGGGCGTGGTCAAGTCCTATGACCCCGGCACAGGAGAGGGCGTTGTGGTCCGCGACACCGATCGCAGCGAGGCGGACCTGGCCGACGACGCCTTGGAAGGATCCATCTTCCGGATGCTCCGGCAGGGCCAGAGAGTGGTCTACGACCTCGATGCAGAGGGCCGTGCCACCAGGCTCCGGTTCGGCTCCGAGGTCGACATGGGCGCGCCAGCGGAGCCCCCGACGCCCTGACCCTGCCGTAACGCGGTGCCATAGCATCCGGGGATGAGTGACGCCCCATCCCGGAACGCGCGGTTGCTCGCTCGCGTGGACCAGGTGGTAGAGCTCTGTCAGCCCGACCAGGTCGAGTGGTGCGACGGCTCGACCGCCGAGTACGACCGGCTGTGCCAGTTGCTGGTGGACAGCGGCACCTTCATCCGCCTCTCGGACGCCAAGCGCCCCAACAGCTATCTGGCCCGCTCCGATCCAGGCGACGTGGCCCGGGTCGAGGACCGCACCTTCATCTGCTCCCAACGGGAAGAGGACGCCGGGCCGACGAACAACTGGCGCGCCCCCGACGAGATGGCCGCCGAGCTCGAGGGCCTCTTCGCCGGCTGCATGCGCGGCCGCACCATGTACGTGGTGCCCTTCTCCATGGGGCCGCTGGACTCGGACAAGTCCCACATCGGCGTCCAGTTCACCGACTCGGTCTACGTCGTGGTGAGCATGCGGATCATGACGCGCATGGGCGAGGGAGCGCTGGAGGTGCTCGGTGACGACGGTGCGTTCGTGCCCTGCATCCACTCGGTCGGCATGCCCCTCGAGCCGGGCCAGGCCGACGTTGCGTGGCCGTGCAATGCCCAGAACAAGTACATCGTCCACTTTCCCGAGACACGGGAGATCTGGTCCTACGGGTCGGGCTACGGCGGCAACGCCCTTCTCGGGAAGAAGTGCTTCGCCCTGCGCATTGCCTCGGTGATGGCCCGGGACGAGGGTTGGCTGGCCGAGCACATGCTGATCGTCAAGCTCACCAGCCCCGCAGGTGAGACGCGCTATGTGACCGGCGCCTTCCCGTCGGCGTGCGGGAAGACCAACCTGGCCATGCTCGTCCCCACCCTTTCGGGCTGGAAGGTGGAGACGGTGGGCGACGACATCTGTTGGATGAAGTTCGGCGCCGACGGGCGGCTCTACGCCATCAACCCCGAAGCCGGCTTCTTCGGCGTGGCTCCGGGCACCAGCTCGAAGACCAACCCCAACGCCGTCCTCACCCTGGACGGCAACTGCATATTCACCAACACCGCCCTCACCGACGAGGGCGACGTGTGGTGGGAAGGCATGACCGACGAGCCGCCCGCCCACCTGATCGACTGGAAGGGAGACGACTGGACTCCCGACAGTGGAGCTCCTGCCGCCCATCCCAACGCCCGGTTCACCGCACCCGCCTCCCAGGACCCCGCCATCGCCCCCGAGTGGGAGGACCCGGCGGGGGTGCCCATCTCGGCCATCCTGTTTGGCGGCCGGCGCTCCTCCGTGGTCCCGCTCATCACCGAGGCTTTCGACTGGGAGCACGGTGTGTTCCTGGGCTCGGTCATGTCGTCGGAGACCACGGCCGCCGCCGCAGGGGCCGTGGGCGACATCCGTCCGGACCCCTTGGCCATGCTGCCGTTCTGCGGATACAACATGGCCGACTACCTCGGCCACTGGCTCCGCATCGGCCAGGACGCAGATGCGTCCAAGCTGCCGAGGATGTACTACGTGAACTGGTTCCGGAAGGGTTCCCACGGCGGGTACCTGTGGCCCGGGTTCGGCGACAACAGCCGAGTGCTGGAATGGGTCTTCGAGCGGGTGAGCGGGGGTGGGGCGGCCAGGGAGACCCCGATCGGTCTGGTCCCCACCGAGGACGCCATCTCGAGGGAGGGACTCGATCTGAGCGCCGAGGCCATGGCCGAGCTGCTGCGCGTCGACGAGGAGGAATGGCGGGGTGAGATCCCCACCATCGAGGAGCACTACGCGCAGTTCGGGGCCACGCTGCCCTGGGCCTTGCGGGACCAGCTGAAGGCGCTGGCAGAACGCCTGTAACCCCCGACCGCGCCGTGAAGGTCGACCGGACGAAATGACATATTGGTTGCCGAAGCTGCGTAGCACACGGTGCTACGGTACGTTCATGACCAGAGAGATCACCCAACGGGAGTTGCGCAACCAGAGCGGCCAGATCATGCGCCGGCTGGACCAGGGCGAGACCTTCGTCGTGACGAGAAACGGGGTCCCCGTAGGTGAGCTCACTCCCCTGCGACGGCAGCGCTTCGTCAGTGCCAACGCAGCCGTGGCCATGTTCCGCAACGCGCCGGGTGTCGACTTCGAACGCTTCCGCGCCGACCTCGACGCTGGTGTGAGCCAGGACCTGACCCCCCGTGGCTGACCAGGTCGGGCCTCGTCGCGGAGTTCTCGACACCTCGGTGGTCATCGACCTCGAGACCATCGACGCAACACAACTTCCGGCCGAGGTTGCGGTCACTGCGATCACGATGGCAGAGCTCTCGGCCGGCCCCCATGCCACTAGTGACCCTGGCGAACGGGGCCGCCGCCAGGACCGCCTCCAGCGGGTGGAAGCGGCGTTCCAGCCTCTTCCTTTCGACGGCGAGGCGGCGCGGGCGTACGGGCGCCTCTACTCGGCGGTGGTCGCCTCGGGACGCAAGGCACGGGGCCCCCGAGCAGTCGACCTTCTCATCGCAGCAACAGCCAGCGCCGCGGGGCTGCCGCTCTACACCCGCAACCCTGGCGACTTCGATCCCGTCGGCGACCTCGTCGACGTCGTGGTTCTCTAGTCCGCAGCGACTGGCCCGACCGGTACAGTCCTCGCAAGACGAGGGAGGCCGAGATGAGGCGTTGGCGGGTCGTGTTGACGGCGGGGGTGTTGCTCTTCACCGCGGCATGCGGGTCGGGCTCGAGCGACGAGGGGGCCACGGGAACCAAGGCCAAGGCCAAGCCACCGCTGGATGCGGTGCTGGCGTCGTCCACCAAGACGGTGGAGGAGAAGTCCTCGAAGGCCGCTTTCACGCTCCTCACCCAGGGAGTGCAGGGGGTGCCGGGCGGAAGCATCACCGTTACCGGCGAAGGTGCCTTCGACTACGTCGGCCGGCAGGGTGCGTTCACCATGAACATCCCGCCCGTAGCGGGGATGAAGCTGGGTCAGATAGAGGCCGTGAGCACGGGCTCGGTCCTCTACCAGAAGTTCCCCCCGCAGCTGGCCTCGGCCCTCGGCGGCAAGCCCTGGGTCAAGATCGACCTGAACCAGCTGGGTCAGGCGGCCGGCGTCGACTTTAACTCGATATCCCAGGCTTCCTCCGGTGACCCAACGCAGGCTCTCCAGTTCCTGAGGGGCTCAGGTGCCGACATGGTGGAGGTGGGCCAAGAGCAGGTCCGCGGCGAAGCCGTCACCCACTACCGGGGCACGGTCGACGTGAACAAGGCCGCTGCCGCCGCCCCGCCCGAACAGCAGCAGACTTATCAGAAGCTGGCCCAGATCTTCGGACAGCCCTTGCCCGTAGAGGTCTGGATCGACGGCGAGGAACGCCTGCGCAAGATGACCTATTCCGTGGACCTCGCCAAGCTCGAGCTTCCGCCGCAGGCGACGGCGGGACAGAAGCCGACGGGCACCTACAGCTTCACGGTGGAGTTGTTCGACTTCGGAACGCCGGTCAGCGTCACTGTCCCACCCGCCGACCAGGTGACCGACTTCGCCCAGCTGCTGGCGGCGGCAGGCGGTCGCCGCTAGCGGCTCAGTCCTCGCACCTGCCGCCCAGGTGCTCGGCCAGGAATCGCTCGGCGTGGGCGTAGAAGCGAAGGCGGTTCTCGGGCTTGGCGAAGCCGTGCCCCTCGTCTTCGAACAGCAGGTACTCGTGGTCGATCCCCTTGTCCCGAAGGGCGGCCACGATCTGCTCGGACTCGGCCTGCTTGACCCTCGGGTCGTTGGCGCCCTGGGCGACGAGGAGCGGGATGCTCACGTTCTCCGCCTTGGACAGCGGTGAGCGCGACCAAAGGAAGTCCTCCTCCGTCTCGGGGTTGCCCACCCGGGTGTGGAAAGTGGCGATGAGCGGGGCCCAGTAGGGTGGGATGCTCTCGATCAGCGTCTTCAGGTTGGACGGGCCCACCAGGTCCACGGCGCAGCGGAAGACCTCCGGCGTGAAGGTGGCTCCCACCAGCGCGGCGTAGCCCCCGTAGGAGCCGCCATAGATCCCCACCCGCTCGGGGTCGGCGTAACCCTGCTCCACCAACCAGTCCACGGCGTCGAGCAGGTCGTCGTGCATCCTGGCTCCCCACTCCCTATCGCCGGCGTTCACGAAGTCCTTGCCGTAGCCGGTGGAGCCCCGGAAGTTCACCTGCACGCACAGGTAGCCGCGGTTGGCCAGCCACTGTGCCTCCGGGTCGAAGCCCCAGGCGTCACGACCCCATGGGCCGCCGTGGACGTTCAGCACCGTAGGCAACCGCTTCCGCTCCGCACCGGGAGGGAAGGTCAGGTACCCGTGCACGGTGAGGCCGTCGCGCGCCGTGTACGAGAAGGGCTCCATCGAGGACAGGGGGTAGCCGGAAAGCGCCGGCTGGTGCTCGAAGAGAAAGGTCGCCTGCTTGGTCGACCGGTCGAACGAGTAGTACGACACCGGGCCGTCGTCGGCAGTGAAGGTGGCCAGCCAGGTGACGTCGGCATGGTCCCGGCCGGCGAAGCCCATGTCCCCAGGGTGCAGCGCCCGCATGGCCTCGAAGTCGGCACCCAGGGCCGTATCGAGCACCCGCCATTCGATCCGGTCGCGCAGGAATGCCACCGCCTGCACCTCACGGGTGTCGGGGTGCACGATCACGTCGGAGACGTCGTAGGTGGGATCCTCGGCGATCACCTGCTGGCTCCCGTCGCCCAGGGCCATGCGGACGAGGCGCCCGGCGTTGGCACCCTGGGAGGTGATCAGGAACAGGCCATCGCCGTCTGCGGTGAACCCCACCACGCCAGTGGTGAGGGCGTCCTCCTGGGACACCTCGAGCAGGAGCCTCCACTCGTCGGACTCTCCGTCACGCACCATCAGGTTCATGCCACCGTCAGGTGTAGGTGCCGAACCACAGCGCACCCGCATGTCCATGTCGGCTACCCAGTCCAGGAGGCCGGGGTTCTCCACCACCTTCGCCAGCTCGCCGCTGCCGAGGTCGAGGCGGTACACGTCGTGCAGCTGCGGGTTGTCCCTGTTGAGACCCACGAGGATCTGGTGAGGGTGATGCTTGGAGACCTCGACCACCTGGGCCTGCACGTCGTCGAAGGGAGTGAGGTCGCGAACCACCCCGCTGTCGAGGTCCACGCCGTAGAGGCGCCAGTTCTCGTCGCCACCCTTGTCCTGGAGATACAGGAGGTGGCGGTGGTCGTGGGCCCAGAAGTAGGTGCGGATTCCCCTTTCACGGTCGTCCGTGACCGGCATGGCCTCGCCTCCGGCCAGGTCGCCGACCCACACGTTGAGCACGCCGTCGACGGGCGCGATCCAGCCCAACCGCTTGCCGTCGGGCGAGATCTTCGGCTGCACCCGCTCGGGGTTGCCGAACAGCACGTCGCGAGGGATGAGTGCACCGGTCGTCGTCATGGGGCCCAAGCTAGAGTGCGGGGCGCTGAGCGAGAGGAGCGGTCCGTGGCGGTGTGTGCCTACGTTCTCATCCAAGCCGAGGTGGGCAAGTCGGCCCAGGTCGCGCAGGAGATCGCCCAGATCGACGGCATCGTCTCCGCGGACAACGTCACCGGTCCGTACGACGTCATCGTCAGGGCCGAGGCGGACACGGTGGACGAGCTCGGGCGGATGGTGGTCTCGAAGATGCAGCTCATCGACGGGATAACCCGCACCACCACCTGCCAGGTCGTGCACCTCTGACCGGTACGACCGACGGCTGACGGCTGACGGCTGACGGCTAGCCGACGAGCAGCGCCCTGATGCCGAGGCCCATCACGAACAGCCCGCCGAAGCCGTAGAGGAGGTACTGGCGGTGGCGTAGCTGCTGGCGGTACGAGTAGAGGATGCCGACGGCGATGATGGCCACGAACCCGTAGAACATGTGGAACTGGTCGACCGGGCGCTTCTGGCCCGAGACCATCCCCACGCCCAGCGCCACCTGCACGAACACTGCGACCTCCACGATCACGGTGAACCACCAGAGGGCACGGGTGCGCAGGCCCACCACTCGGTGGGCGGCCAGGGCCCACAGCCCGGCCAGACCGTTGCCAACGATCACGAACCAGGCGAAGCCGGTGTGGACGTCGAGGAGAGAGGCGAGAGCCAGCGGGAGTCGGCCCCGCTAGGCGCTGGGCGTGCGCTGCTCGACGGTGAACGACCACAGCTCCGAGCCCGACGCCACCGGCTGGCTGGATCCTTCGGGCTTGGCGTGACCCTGCTGAAACGCCTGGGAGCTGGCCCAGGCCTCGAAGGACGCTTCGTCGCGCCAACGGGTGTAGACGAGCCAGGTTTCCCGGTCGTCCGAAGGCCTCAGGAGCTGGAACTCCTCGAATCCGTCACTCTTCTCCACCTGGCCGGCTCGGGCAGCGAAGCGGCCGGCCAGCTCGTCGCCTCGGTCCGGGGGCACGGTGATGGCGTTGATGCGCACGATGGACATGGCGTGATCTTCGCACGGTCCGTGCCCTGCCGGCCCATCGGCGACTCCCCCTGAAGCCCGGTGAGGCTCAGCCAACCAGGCCGTCGAAGAGCCCGGTCTCCTCGGTGTCCGCGGGCGCCTCTCGGCGGACGAACCACTCGGTGCCCCAGGTCGCGCTGAACGCCTCGGGCGGCATGGCGAGGAAGAACGACGTCTCGGCGATCTGGCTGGCGTGGGCGGCCATGGCGGCACGCTTCTGCTCGAGGAAGGCGGTGACGTCCACCCGGGTGGTGATCAGCGCCCCCGGTGTCCCGAAACCGTCGAGATCGAAGTCGTCGTTGTCGAACTCCGAACTGTCCATGCCCAACTCCTCGGCGCGGGACATGAGCGCGGCCATGTGATCGCGGCTCGTCGTCGGGATGGGCATGGAACGTGACGAGGGTGGCCATGGTCAGGGGCGCGCGTCGGCCCGGGCGGCATTGGACACGATGGTGTCGATGACCTGGGGCCATATCCCGCGGGGGAAGTCGTGGCCCATGCCCTCGATCATCACCAGGTCGGCGCCCGCGATGGCCTTGGCCGTCGCCTCGCCGCCGCTGGGCTGGATCAGCTTGTCCTCGGTGCCGTGGATCACCACCGTGGGAGCGTTGATGGCGGCCAGGCTGGCGGTGCGGTCTCCGGAAGCGATGATGGCGCACAGCTGGCGGCCGGTCCCCTCCGGGACGAAGGACCGGTCGTAGGCCCGCCCCGTCTCGGCGCGCATCTCCGCCTCGTCGCCCGGATACACCGGAGAGCCCAGCACACGGTGAGAGGCGATGTCGGCTTCCACGAACTCCTCCCGAGTCCTGGCCGGCGGCCGGGCCAGCAGCTCGAAGGCCTCGGCCGTGGGCTGGCCCACCTCGCTGCTCCCGGTGGTGGCGCTGATGGAGCACAGGCTCAGGGTCCGCTCCGGATACCGGGCTGCGAGGGCCTGGCCGACCATGGCCCCCATCGAGCTGCCCACCAGGTGGGCGGCGTGGATCTCGAGGGCATCCAGCAGCCCGACGGCGTCGTCAGCCATGTCCTCGAGCGTGTATGCCACCGACGAGCGGTCCCCGAGATAGACCGCCATCGGGTTCGGTCGAGGCCCACCGTCGAACACTGTGGACAGGCCGGCGTCTCGATTGTCGTAGCGGACGACGTAGAAGCCCCGGTCGACCAGCTCGTCGCAGAACTCCTCGGGCCATCCGGTGAGCTGGACCCCGAGGCCCGCCAACAGGAGGAGCGCCGGACGGCGCTGATCGCCAAAGGCCTCGTACTCGATCCTGATGCCATTCGCGGAGACGCTTGGGATGCCCCAGCGTAGGACGGCTCCGAGGTTCAGGCTCCCCGGGGTCAGGCATCAGGCCTCTCCCTCCCACCACAGAGTCACCGTCCGGCGCACCCGGCGTTCATGGTCGGGGCCGAGTAGGGCGTCGATCTCGGGATCCCGCTCGGCGCCGACGCACAGCCGGCGCCGTGCGAAGGCCACCAGCTCACTTCGGTCGAGGCCGTACCACAGAGAGGGCCGCTCCCACTCCTCGGCTTGGACGTCGAGGCCGGCCTCCACGAGCACCTCCCGGGCGTCCCCCGCCGTGGGTCCGCTGGGGCGGTCGATGCCGTGCAGCTCTCGCCAGAGGTGGTTGAGCTCGACCTGAGGGTGCCGGGCGGTGAGCTCCACCACCACCCGGTGCCTGGCGTGTTCGGTGAGAGCCCTGGCGAAGGCCACGAGCTCGGCGGCGTTGTACAGCACGTGATGGCAGACCACCACGTCGCTGGCCGCGACCGCCCCTGCCACGTCGGGCCAGGTTCCCCGCACCTCGCGATGGGCCACCGCCTGGCCATCGGCCGCCTCCGAGAACGCCCGCAGGAGCTCCTCGCTTTGGTCGACCGCCACGAGCATCCTCGCCGGCGGGACCAGGGCCAGGCTGGCGGCGCCACCACCGGAGCCGACGTCGAGGACCGACGCTCCCTCTTCGAGGACCTCGACGGCACGCTGGCGGGACGGGTTTGCC
>JADDQT010000221.1:2912-3902 GCA_016781225.1 Actinomycetota bacterium | reverse complement strand
GGCCGGCCTCGGCCAGCTCCCGGGCCCGGAGCACGAGCTGGCGTTCCGTTCCTTCGGTCAAGACTCTCCTTCGGTCATGACTGCACTTCTGTAGCCGAAACGGCATCCCAAGGACCCAAGGATGTCGTTCCGGGGACCAGAATGCCTTTGAGGGCGCTCAGTTGGACGGAGCGGTCTCCGGATGTCGGAGCCCTCCGCCGCCGCCGTCACCGGCCGCTGGGCTCGCGAGGCCGATCGATCAGGGGTTCTTGAGCATGGTTCTGAACCTCGGTCCCAGCCACGGTCGGCGGCCCCAAGCGAGGAGCTGACCGCGAGCGATGGCCCGCCACTGGCCGATGCGGCCCCAGGCCACGAGGAGGAACGCGGTTGGATCGACCCAGAGGCGACAGTCCACCGGACCACCAGGACCCCCCGGCGTGAGGGTCATGTCGCCGTCGTGAAGTCGCACCGTCACCCGGCAACCGCCGCGTACACGCACGTCGTAGGTGGCCCGCACGCCGGCGGCCGCCCCCTGGTCCACCATCGCCGCCCCCAGCTTGCCCAGAACGGGGAACAGGAAGCCGCATACCACTTGCACCGCTTGTGGCCTCGGGATGACCCACGGCACGCCCTCGGCCATGGCGATGTCCCTGCCGTGCACGAGGAGCTCGCTCAGGGCGTGGCAGGTCAGCAGCGGAAGAGGCAGCTCGATGCCCTGGACGAGCCAGGTGACCACCGGACTCTGCTCGCCCACTCCCGTCAACGAGACCAACCTGTCCGCGCTCGCCTGGATGCGGTCGGCCAGCGCGCAGAGGTCCCGCTCGGACTCGCCCTCCACCAGCCGCTCGGTGAGGCTCGAGAGGGTCCAGATGTCGTCCAGCACCCCGCCGCCACCTTCGGCCATGGCGGCGATGGCGTCGAGGGCGTGAGAGAGGTGGCTGGCCACGTCGGTCAGGTCCCACGTGCCGAGGGCGGGCGCCGAGGGATGCCGGGAAGCTCGCAGGAGCTCGG
>JADDQT010000221.1:0-2859 GCA_016781225.1 Actinomycetota bacterium | reverse complement strand
TCAGCGGTCGCCGTCACGCCGGCAACCCTACGTACGCTGCGGCGCAGGAGGGCGGGTCCGACCATCGCCGGCAGCCAATGGGAGGTCCACCACGAACGTGCTTCCCCGGCCGAGCAGGGAGTGGGCGAAGGCCCGGCCGCCGTGGGCCTCGGTGATGGCAGCCACAATGGCCAGTCCCAGCCCTGTGCCACCGGCGGCTCGACCCCGCGAGGGATCGGCTCGGAAGAAGCGATCGAACACCTTGGCCAGTGTGGCGGCGTCCATGCCCGGGCCGTCGTCGGCGACCTCGAGGCGGGCACGGACCTCCTTCACGCCGACCGACACCCGCACCGCAGCTCCGGCGGGCGTGTGCACACGGGCGTTGGTGATCAGGTTGGCCACCACCTGGCGCAGCTGCATCTCGTCACCGTCGACCACCACTGGCTCCAGCGACGCCTCGATCGGGCGCTCGGGGTCCACCGCTCGGGCGTCACGGACGCCGTCGGCGGCTAGCTCGTCCAGCCGGACGCCGGTGCGATCGAGCGGCCGGTTCTGGTCGAGGCGAGCAAGCAGCAGGAGGTCCTCGACCAGAGCGGCCATACGGCGGGCCTCCTGCTCCATCCGGCGCATGGCCTCGGACAGCTTCTCCTCGCTCTGCAGGCCACCTGCCCGCCATAGTTCGGTGTAGCCCTGGATCGACGTCAGGGGTGTCCGCAGCTCGTGGGACGCGTCGGCGGCGAAGCGCCGCACCCGGGCCTCGGATGCCTCCCGGGCACGGAACGCTTCCTCGATGCGTCCGAGCATCGAGTTGAGGGCCTTGCCCAGGCGTCCCGTCTCGGTCTTCTCGCCCGGGTGGTCCACCCGGCGCGACAGGTCGCCACCGGCGATGGCGTCGGCAGTCCTGGCCATGTCCTCCAGCGGGTGGACGCCGAGGCGGAGCATCCACCAGGAGACGACGCCGAGGGCAACCAGGACGGCGGCCGCGGCCGCCAGTTGCACGAGCCGGATACGCCCCAGGGTGGCGTCCACCTCGTCGAGCCTCGTTCCGACGACCGTCACCTGGTCCCCGCGCGGGCTCGACACTGCGACGAGGCGCCAGGAGCTCCCACCCCTCTCCGCTGGTGCGGTGAAGGGCCGGGGAGGCGCGCCTCGCCTGGCGGCGTGGCGCAGCACCTCTCCGTGGTCGAGGCGCGGCGGCGGCCGGTCCTCGTCGGCGAACGCCGAGCTGCGCCGGGAGAAGCCCGTGGCGTTGCGGTCGCCGACGGCGATGAAGTACTCGGTGAGGGTCTGGCTCTCGCCGGGAGGTGGCCCGGGGCCCCGGCCCCGTTCGCCGGCGAAGACCGGGCGTGAGGCGACCTCGGTCAACTGGCGGTCGACTCGATCGATCAGGAAGGACCGGAAGGTGCCGGACAGGGCCAGGTTGGTGACGACCAGCACGGCGGCGACGGCCACGAAGCCCACCAGCAGGCGCCGGCGCAGCGGCATCAGGGCACCCGCAGCGTGTACCCGATGCCTCGGATGGTCTGTATGAGGGGAGGGCCGAGCTGGTCGACCTTCTTGCGGAGGTAGCTGATGTAGGTCTCCACCACGGTGGCATGGCCGCCGAAGTCGTACTCCCAGACGTGGTCGAGGATCTGGTTGCGCGACAGCACCCGGCCGGCGTTGACCAGGAGGAAGCGCAGGAGCTTGTACTCCGTGGGGGACAGGTCGATGACCTGGCCGGCGCGGCGCACGAGGTGCGCCTCGTCGTCCATCTCCAGGTCGGCCAGCTCGAACCTGGAGGAGCCCGCCGACAGGCCCTGGCGGCGGAGGATGACCTGGATGCGGGCCACGACCTCCTCCAGGCTGAAGGGCTTGGTCACGTAGTCGTCACCCCCGAGGGTGAGGCCACGGACCTTGTCGTCCACGGTGTCCCGGGCGGTCAGGAACAGGACCGGGACCTTCGTGCCGTGCATCCGCATGCGGCGCACGATCTCGAACCCGTCGAGATCGGGGAGCATCACGTCGAGGAGAACCACGTCGGGGCTGAACGCTTCCACGTCGCTCAAGGCGGCGCGGCCCGTGGCGGCCACCCGTACGTCGAAGCCGAAGTGGCGGAGGGCGGAGTCGAGGAGGAAGGTGATGTTGTCCTCGTCGTCGACCACCAGCACCCTGCCAGCCCGGTCGGGTGTGGTCACGCGGAGACACCGATGGTGATGAGCCCGAGGTAGCCGTCTCCTTCCTCGGAGACGGTGAGCGTGGTCTCCCTCCGGTAGATGTTGTCGTTGCCGTTGAGGGTCCGGCGGCCCTGGCGGCCGCTGTACGGGACCTTGGCGTAGACCTCGTCGCTCACCTTGTCCTCGAAGTAGAGCTGGGTGGTGAGGGCCTCGCTGTTGCTCAGCTGGACCTTGGCGTGGATGTGCACCGTCCTCCCCTGGTACCAGCCCGGGTAGATGGTGGTGAGCACCGCGACGCCGTCGGCGTTTGTCACCTGCGCCCCCCGCAGGTAGCGGGTCTGGTCCGTGCCCCCGGAGCCCCGGCCCGGCGGTCCCCCGGTTCCCCGGGAGGCCTGCTCGAAACCCGAGTACAGCCCCCGGCGTCGCAGTGCCAAACCTCGAAGACGGCGTCCTTGACCGGCGCTACCGAGCTCACACCGGCGGCGCCCAGCAGTCTCAAGGCCTGCCGCCTGTCGATCTCGTACCTGGTCACGCCCACCCCCGTCCCGAAGCCGAGTGCGCTTCGTCATCCGAACGCATGGGTCCAGTATCGGCTGCTCGGCTCAATGCAGCCTGGGACGTTCCCGTGGGTCTCCTGTGAAGGCGCGCGGCATCGCCGTCGTCACCGTCGCTCCGCATTCCAGGGCGTGTGGTCAGGGACCACCTCGTCGGGCGGGGGAGGACC
>JADDQT010000458.1 GCA_016781225.1 Actinomycetota bacterium | reverse complement strand
GTTGGGATGGTCGGAGTTGTTCAGCACGAAGTCCCGCAAGGGGCCGAAATGGCACTCGATCGGGTTGGCCCACGACGAGTACGTGGGGGTGAAGCAGAGCTCGACGTTGTTCTTGGCGCACCAGGCCTTGATCTTGTTGGCCTTGTGGGCTGACAGGTTGTCCAGGATCACATAGATCGTCTCGCCGTCAGGGCGGGCCCGCCGGCACGAGCGGATCGCCGCCAGGCTGTTGTCGATGCCCTTCTTGGGCTTCACCACGCCCCACATGGTGTCGTCGCCAACCGAGTAGCAGGCGTGGAACTGCCGCACGCCGCAGGTCTTGTGGTAGTTCGCCCGCAGGCGCTGGGGCTTCTTCACCGCTGCCCAGCAGCAGCCGCCGACGGGGTGCACGGCGAGGGGGCCGAACTCGTCGAAGGCGAAGACCCGCTCGGGGTGGTCGCGTAGCACCTCCTCGATGCGGTCGAGCTTGACCTCCTTGTCGGGATCGTTGGACTCCTTCCACGTCTTGGTCCTCTGGAAGCTCACCCCGTGGGCGTCGAGGACTTGGCGCAGCCGCTCCTTGCCCATCTTGATTCGCCGGACTGGATTGTCGGCCAGGTAGCGCCGGAGCTTGCGGACGCTCCAGTGGGTGAAGGGCTGGCCCACCTTCTCGGGGCGCTCCTTGGCCGTCGTGACGATGAACTCCTCGTCCTCAGTCGTGATCAGGCGGGGACGGCCACCCGCCCACTGAGGGTCCAGGGACTTCATCCCCATGTCGTTGAAGCGGTGGATCATCTCCCGCACCCGATCGGGCGAGGTCTGCACCAGGCGGGCGATCACCTCGACGGTGTTGCCGCCCGCCGAGGCCAGTACCACCATCGCCCTCCGGTATCGCACCACGCTGACCTGGGCCTTGCCTCCACCCCGTCGCACGATCCGCTGTAGCTGCCGTCCCTCGTCATCGCTCAGGCGGCGTACCTTCACTCGCTGGCTCATGAGCCTCAACGTTGGCCCACCTGGCAACGGGACTGGTGGACCACAAGAGCGAAGGATGG
>JADDQT010000032.1 GCA_016781225.1 Actinomycetota bacterium | reverse complement strand
CGGCGAAGCGCAGACCGAAGCGGTCCCAAGTCGACTCGTCGCGCTCACTGGCATAGACGAGGTGGTCCACCCCGGCCTTCCCGTCCACCAGCAGCCGCCCGGTCATGCCGAAGCGCAGGCCCAGGACCGGCCCCTCCTCGCTGGTGTCGATCAGGAGCACCTTGCCGATGCGCCGAGCCGTCATCAGAGACCGGCCACGCAGCGCATCGCCCAACGTGGCCGCGTCCAGTCCTTCCTTCAGGAACCAGGCGTCGGGTGCGTACACCTCGGTGACGGGCCGGAACAGCGCTCTCTCGGCAAGCCGGCGGTAGGCCTCGACCTCTGGCAGCTCTGGCATCGTGGCCGAAGGTAGCGGTCAGGCCACCGTCGAGACGGGGCCTAGTGTTTCCTACCCATGGCAGAGAACGGCGGGCGGTGGAGGGCCCACTGGGCCGAGCTCTTCGACGAGGTCGTCACCACCGGGCTGTGCACGGGTTGCGCGGGGTGCGTCGTCGCCTGCCCTCACGACGTGCTCGGTTACAAGGACACCGAGGGTGTCTACCGCCCCTTCCACCTGGAGGAGGAGTGCGGTCCCGGTGGCTGCGGTCACGGCGAGCGGGGGTGCACGTCCTGCACCCGGGCCTGCCCCCGCTTCCGGACCTGGGAGCCCGACGCCGACAACCACCTCTTCGGGCGAACCCGCCGCCCCGAGGAGATGGAGGGGATCTCCAAGGACATCATCCTGGCCCGGGCCACCGACACCGAGCTCCACGAACGGGGCCAGGACGGAGGCCTGGTGTCGGCCATGCTGCTGTGGGCGCTCGACCACGGCTACATCGACGCCGCCCTCGTGTCCTATCTCGAGGGCGACGGCACCTCGTGGAAGGCCGTGCCCGGCGTGGCCCGGACCAGGGAGGAGATCCTGGGCTCGTCGGGCAGCCGGTACACCTATTCGGCCAACACCATGGCCTACGGCGACGCCGTGGAGGGCGGGGCGGAGAAGATCGCCCTGGTGGGGATGGGCTGCCAGTCGTCGGTGCCCCCGGTCGTGGCCATGCGCAAGGCGGGCAAGGTGGCCCGACGCTTCGCCCTGAACATCGGGCTGCTCTGCTCCAAGACCTTCGACGACGCCATCTACGAGGAGCTGTTCGAGGCCAAGTACGGCATCAAGAAGCAGGACATGGCCAAGACCAACATCAAGGGCGTCTTCCAGATCTGGATGAAGAACGGCGACTACCACGAGATACCGCTGAAGGAGTGCCACGCCTGGACTCGAGAAGGCTGCAAGCTGTGCCCCGACTTCGCCGCCGAGCACGCCGACATCTCCACCGGTGGCATCGGCGCCTTCAACGACTGGACGCTCACCATCGTGCGCACCGACCTGGGCCGGGAGATCATCGTCAAGATGCTCCAGGACGGCACCATCGAGGGCCGCCCCGGCGACGACGACCCCGGCGCCATCGCCCTGCTGCGCAAGCTGTCCATCGTCAGCCGCCGGCGCTGGCCCGACTCGGCCATCCCGGAGCCGAAGCTGGGTGTGCCCAAGAAGGCCAAGGCGCAGCCGGCCGTCACCTGATCGCCCGACCTCTGGGTCGCCCGGGCACCTGATCGCCCGACCCCTGATGGGGCGGGTGGGAAACGGCGGCTGGTCCAGCCGCCGGAACTGCGGGGTGTCTTACCTGCGACCGCCGAACATCCTGCCGCCCACGTCTATGGGTCGCGGCTTCACGCCCTCGTCATCCTCGGGAACGGGGGTCTTCACGGTCCTGGCGACCTTGGCCTCGGTGATCTGCGGTCCCAGCTCCTGCAGGCTCTCCTCGTCCATCGAGGCCCGCAGCTGCTCGAACAGCCCGTCAGGGCCTTCCTGCTCGGCCACGTGCGACGAGACGCTCTGGTGCAGCTCCTCGATCAGCTCCTCGGCCTCGCGGCTGTCCGGATCCATCTGCGCCAGCTCGTCCAACATGGCCTTCACCTGCTGATGCTCCTCTTCGGCATGGTTGGCCAGCCGGCGTCCGCCGTCGACGTTCCGGCGGACGGCGGGATAGAGGATCTCCTCCTCGATCTCGGCGTGGACCGACAGCTCCTGGATCAGGCGGTCGATGGTGGCACCCCGGTTCACACCCCGGTTCACGTGCTTCGGGTTCCTGAGCCGACCGAACAGCTCCTCGACGGCTCGGTGATCGTTGGACAGGAGCACAAGAGCATTTACATTGCGGGGCACGGTGTCATCCTCCCTGACGGTCCTCGTTCGATCCTCTCCTGATCGCCGGATCGGCATGGGAACCATAATCCCCCGCGTCCGAAGCCGGTAGTGGAACGGGCCATTGGGCACAACGCCACTCAACGTCCTGCTCACACTGGCCGCCGGAGTCGTCACGGGCATGCTGTCGGGTGCGTTCGGAATCGGTGGGGCGGCCTTCTCCACGCCGGCGATCCGGGTGCTCGGCGTGCCCGCGGCCCTGGCCGTCGGCACCACCCTCCCGTCCATACTCCCGAGCGCCTTGGCGGGAACCATCCGTTACGTCCGGGAGTCCCTCGTCAGCTGGCGAGTGGTGGCATGGACGGCGCCGCCGGGCGTGGTGTGCGCCGTCCTCGGGTCGCTGCTCTCGAGCCGGGTGCCTGGCGAGGGCCACTGGCTCATGATCGCCACCGCCGGTCTGCTGGCGTACACGTCGTGGCGGATGGTCCGGCCGCGGACCACGTCCGAAGAACCTTCGGCGACCCGCCCGCTGCAGCGCCGGGACCATCCCGGCCTCCTCCTCTCAGTGGGTGCGGCCGCCGGTCTTCTCTCGGGACTGCTCGGTGTCGGGGGCGGGACCATCATGGTCCCCGGCTTCTCCGAGCTGGCTCGCATCCCGCTCAAGACCGCCATCGCCTGCTCCCTCGTTTGCGTAGGGGTCTTCGCCGTCCCAGCCACGCTCACCCACTGGTCACTCGGCGGCATCGACTGGTTGGCCGCAGGCCTGCTGTCCGTCGGCGTGGTTCCCGGCGCGCGCCTCGGCGCCGCCCTGGCCATCCGCGCCGGCGCCCGGCGCCTTCGCCTGGCGGTGGCCGCTTTCCTGGGTGCTGTGGCAGTGGTGTACGCCGTTGGCGAGATGCTGGCCCTCAGCCGGTGAGCAGGCGGGCTCGGGTGAAGACGGCGTCGAACATCTCCTCGGTGAGCTTTCCCGTGAAGGTGTTCTGCTGGCTCGGGTGGTAGGAGCAGATGATCGTGCGGCCGTCGGCCAGCTCGACCTCCACGCCGTGCCCGAAGCTCGGCCGGGGCCGTACCCCGAGTAGCCCGGTAACCGCGTCGTAGGCGAATCGCCCGAGGACCACCACCACCCGCAAGGACTCGAGCACCTCGATCTCCCGGGCCAGGTAGGGAAGGCAGGCGTCGCGTTCGACCGGCGTGGGTTTGTTGGCCGGAGGGGCGCACCGAACGGCGGCTGCCACGTAGGCACCGAGGAGCCTCAGGCCGTCATCGGCGGAGGTGCTGGTGGGTTGGTTGGCATAGCCCGCACGGTGCATGGCGGCGAACACCCAGTCGCCGGAGCGGTCCCCTGTGAACACCCGTCCCGTCCGGTTCCCGCCGTGAGCAGCGGGCGCCAGGCCCACCACCAACAACGTGGCGGCCGGGTCCCCCAACCCCGGGACCGGCCGTCCCCAGTACTCCTCGCCGGCGTAGGAAGCCCGCTTCACCGCCGCCACCTCCTCCCGCCAGGCCACCAGCCGCGGACATCTCCGGCACTCCACGACCTCGGCCGTTATGGCTTCGAGCGGAGAGGGATCAGCCACGGCAAGAGGCTAGGTTGACCACCCGTTCATGCCCCGACGCCCGAAGCCACCGCCGCCCACGCTCGCGCTGTTCGTTCGCCACGGTCGGACCCCCACCACCGGCAAGGTGCTGCCCGGCCAGGCCAAGGGGCTGCACCTCGCCGAGGAGGGCAGCGCACAGGCCGAGAAGGTGGCGGCACGGCTCTCAGTTCTCGACAACGTGGACGCCGTCTATGCATCGCCGCTGGAGCGCACCCGGGAGACGGCCGCTCCCATCGCCAAGCGCCATGGTCTCAAGGTCCACGTGGACAGGGGTCTGGCCGACTGTGATTTCGGGGAATGGACCGGTGCCGAGCTGAAGGCGCTGGCCAAGCTGCCCCAGTGGAGGGTGGTCCAGAGCTACCCGAGCGGGTTCCGGTTTCCCGGCGGGGAGTCCTTCGTCGAGATGTACGCCCGTGTGGTCGGCGCCGTGGAACGCCTCCGCTCCCGCCACGTGGGAGGCACGGTCGTGTTCGTCTCCCATGCCGACCCCATCAAGGCAGCGGTCGCCCACGCCTCCGGCACTCACCTCGACCAGTTCCAGCGCTTCGTCATCTCGCCCTGCTCGGTGACCGCCATCTCCTACTCGGAGGGCGGTGCTGCGGTTCTCACCGTCAACTCCCTTGGCGATCTCTCCGAGCTGAAGGCGTCATGAGACCGAGCCATGAGTGAGTCATTCGACCTCGTCGACGTGGACAAGCTGACCGTCGGTGCCGTGGGCCAGCCCGGGAGGCGGGTGTTCGTGCTCCAGGCCCGCCACGCCTCCCAGGTGGTCACCCTAAAGCTGGAGAAGTCACAGACCGCCGCCCTCGCCGCCTATCTCGACCGCCTGTTGGAGGATCTACCCGACCCCACGCTCGAGCTTCCCGAGGACCTCGATCTCGAAGAGCCCACGGAGCCCGAGTGGGTGATCGGCAGCTTGGGCGTGGCCTACGACGAAGCCCTCGACCGCCTGGTGCTGGTGGCGGAGGAGGCCGTGGACGAGGATGAGGAAGGCGCTCGGGCCCGAATCTCGGCCACCCGCGAGCAGGTCACGGCGCTGGCCCGGCGGGGCACCGAGCTCGTCCAGTCCGGTCGGCCGTCGTGTCCTCTGTGCGGCTATCCACTCGATCCGTCGGGTCACGCGTGTCCACGGGCGAACGGGCATCGGCCTCCGACACTCTGACCGTCCTCGCCGGAGGTCAGATCGAGCTTCAGGGCCGCCTGCCGTGGAGCTCGAACGCCACCTTCCTGGTTCAGGTCTGCCACGGTGGCACCACCATGCCGGCGGTGTACAAGCCCCGCAGGGGTGAGCGCCCGCTCTGGGACTTCCCTGAGGGTCTGTTCCTGCGAGAGGTCGCCGCCTACCGCCTCTCGGTCGAGCTGGGATGGGGCATCGTCCCCGAGACGGTGGCACGAGCCGACGCTCCCCTCGGACCGGGCTCGCTCCAACGCTTCGTGCCCGCCGACTTCTCGGAGCACTACTTCACCCTCTTGGAGCATCCGGAGCACCAAGAGGCCTTGCAGGTCATCGCCGCCTTCGACCTGCTGGCCAACAACGCCGACCGCAAGAGCGGCCACTGCCTGCTGGCGGACGATGGACGGATCTGGGCCATCGACAACGGTCTGTGCTTCCACGTGCAGCCCAACCTCCGCACGGTGATCTGGGACTTCTCGGGCCAGCCCCTGCCGGCAGTTCTGCGGAACGACATCGAGCGGGTTGCCGGGACCGTGGCCGACAGCGAGGGGCTGGGCGAGCTCTTGGCGCCCGAAGAGCTGACGGCCCTGGCCAGGAGGGCGAACATCGTGGCCGAGCGGGGCACGTTCCCCGATCCGGGAGCCGCCCGGCGGTCGTACCCCTGGCCACTGGTGTGAGCACCCGAGCGCCCTGGACGAGGGTGGCAATCCTCTAGCCGAAGACGGGCTGCACCGGTGCCTCTTCTGAGCGCCGCCCTGAGGCCGGCCGCACCGCCGGTCCGGGCGGCTCACGGGCTAGCGTCCCCTGAGTCCCGAGGGAGAGGAGCCTGTGCCCGCGGAAGAGGAAGTACGCCTGACGGTGCCGGCCACGCCGGAGCTGCTCCGGCTGGCGCGCGTCACCGCCTCGGGCGTCGCCAGCCGCCTGGGCTTCACCTATGACGAGGTCGAGGACCTGCGCCTTGCGATCGACGAGCTGTGCTTCGCGGTCACCGGGGGCAAGCGCCAGGAGGGGTGGGTTCTCATGCGCTACGTGGTCGGCGGCGACGGTGACACCCTCGAGGTGCACGGAAAGGCGTCGTTCGCTGCGCCGGGTCCCGAGCCGCTGCTCAACGAACTGTCCGGAGCCGTGCTCGATGCTCTCGTCGACGAGCACGCCGTCCACCGGGGCGACGGTCAGGGGAGCCCCTCCTTCCGCTTGGTGAAGCGCAGGTCCGGCTCGCCATGAGCTTCGAGCCCGACCAGCGTGAGGAGCTGCGCCGCAAGTTCGACCAGTTCGCCGACGACCGGGATCCTGCCGTGCGGTCCCAGCTGGTGGAAGGGCATCTGGGGCTGGCGGAGTACCTTGCCCGCCGCTTCAGCAATCGTGGCGAGCCCCTCGAGGATCTGGTCCAGGTGGCATCGCTCGGGCTCCTCAAGGCCGTCGACCGCTTCGAGCCCACCCGGGGCGTCGAGTTCTCCACCTATGCCACCCACACGATCGTGGGCGAGCTCAAGCGCCACTTCCGGGACAAGGGCTGGGCCGTACGGGCACCCCGGCGCATGCAGGAGCTCTACCTGCGGCTGGGCAAGGTCGTGAGCTCCCTGAGCCAGGACCTGGGCCGCTCCCCCACCATCCCGGAGCTGGCTGCCGACGCGCAGGTGTCCGAGGAGGAGGTCCTCGAGGCGCTGGAAGCGGGGCAGGCCTACCGTTTCTCGTCGCTCGACGCTCCGAGCGGAGCGGGAGAGGACGACGACGGTGACACGCTTTCCTCGCATCTGGGCGGGGATGACCCACGGCTCCTCGAGGCCGAGCACCGCGCCGCACTCTCTCCCCTGATCGAGCGGCTCCCGCCCAGGGACCAGACGATCCTCCACCTTCGCTTCTTCGTGGGCATGACCCAGTCCGAGATAGCCGGCCAGATGGGAATCAGCCAGATGCACGTCTCCCGGCTCCTGGCTCGAAGCTTGGACCAGCTCCGAGCCGCAGCGAGCGAGTCGTGAAGGTTCTGCTGGTGGTGAACCCGGCGGCCTCGTCGGTGACGGCCCGTCGAAGGGTGGCGGTGGAGGACATCCTCTCTGCCGGCCACGACCTCTCCGTGGTGGTGACCAAGGGGCGGGACCACGCCACCGAGCTTGCCCGCCGGGCAGCGGCCGAGGGAGTGGAGGTGGTGGCCGTGCTCGGCGGAGACGGGACCATCAACGAGGCGGCCAACGGCCTGGCCTGCTCGGCCACCGCGCTGGCTGCGCTGCCGGGCGGATCCACGAGCGTCTTCGCCCGCACCCTGGGTCACACCAACGACGTGGTGACCGCAGCTCGAGAGCTGGCGGCCGCTCTGGACGTCGGGTCTCGCCGGCGGATGGGGCTGGGCAAGGCCAACGGGCGGCGCTACCTGTTCAACCTCGGGGTGGGCTTCGACGCAGAGGTCGTGGCACACGTGGAGGGCGGCTCGCTCAAGAGCAGGTTCGGCCAGGCGGCCTTCGTGTACTCCTCGGTGGTCACATGGCTGTCCCAGAAGGACCCGACCATGCCCCACCTCACGGTGAAGGTCGCCGGTGATGAAAACCCTCATCCGGGGTCCTTCGTTCTGTGCCTCAACACCAACCCGTACACCTACCTCGGGCCGAGGCCCCTCAACGTGGCCCCGGGGACCGGCTTCGACACCGGCCTGGCCGTGGCCGTGCTCCGGGACGTCCGGTTGGCGACGCTCGCCAAGACCATGCGCTCGGTGCTCGGGGACGGCCACGACCTCGGCCGCCAGCCGGGTGTCACCGTGCTCACCGACGTCGAGACGGTGACGATCACGGGTGAGGACCCGATCCCTTATCAGGTCGACGGCGAGTACCTCGGCCGGGCCGACGCCGTGGAAGTGAGCCGCGAAGCCGATTGCCTCGAGGTCGTCGTCCCCTGATTCGACGACGCCCTCCTTCCTTGCCCGCCCGGGGGAGCGTTGGTAAGCTGTCGTTCAGTTTGGTTGTGAACGTAATCACAATATCGAGCCGGAGAGCCAGTCAGAGAGGTGTGAAGTGGCGCTCATCTGGAACCGGTCCATCGATTGGGACAAGGAGGACTGGCGCGGCGTGGCCGCATGCCGTCACGTCGACCCCGACCTCTTCTTCCCGGTCGGAAACACCGGTCCGGCCGTGGAGCAGATCGAGTCGGCCAAGGCCGTGTGCCGTCAGTGTGAAGCCCAGCCCGCCTGCCTGGAGTTCGCCCTGGCCACCAACCAGGAGGCCGGCGTGTGGGGTGGCAGCTCAGAGGAGGAGCGCCGCAAGCTCCGCAAGGCCTGGCTCTCCCGCAGGCGCCAAGCATGCTGAGGCCGATCTCGCCCGCGCACTAGGGCAGCAGCACTAGCGCAGCAGCGGCACCCGCAGCTCGACTCGAGTACCACTGTCCTGGTGCATCTCGATCGTGCCCCCGAGCTGGCCCATCACCAGGTCGCGGACGATGGACAACCCCAAGCCCTCGCTGGTCTCGATGCTGAATCCCAGCGGCAGCCCGCGGCCGTTGTCGTGGACCTTGACCGCCACCACGATCCCGTCGTTGCGCAGCACGATGCGCACCCGGCGCTCGTGGGCGGCCGGCATGGTCTCGGGAAAGGCGTGCTCCACCGCATTCTGGAGCAGCTCGGTTATCACCACCGCGAGCGGCGTGGCCAGCTCGGCCGGCACCTCCCCGGCGTCGCCCTCCACCGAGAACCTCACCGGGTGGTCGGGTGACAGCACCCCTTCCTTGGCCATGCGCACGAGCGGCTCGACGATGTCGTTGAACGCCGCCTGCTCGGCCGGGTCGCGGGAGAGGATCTCGTGCACCAGGGCGATGGAGCGGATCCGCCGCTCAGCCTCCCAGAGCGCCACCCTCCCCTCGCCTGGCGGCAGCCGCCTGCCCTGGAGGCGCAGGAGCGACGAGATGGTCTGCAGGTTGTTCTTGACCCGGTGGTGGACCTCCCGGATGGTTGCATCCTTCGAGAGGAGCAGACGGTCCCTCCGGCGCAGGTCGGTGATGTCCCGCGACAGCACCAGCGCGCCCGTGACCTCGCCGGCCTCCAGCAGGGGTATGCACCGCAGCAGGACGATCACCGCTGGATGTCGCTCGATCTCCTCGGTCACCGGGACACCTTCGTGGAAGCTCTTCTGGATGGCCGTCTCCTCCACGCCGATCTCGTCGAGACGCGCGCCGTAGAGGCTCGTGTAGATGCCCATGCGGTGAAGGGCGTTGACGGCATTGGGGGAGGCGTACTCCACGCGGCCAGTGGCGTCGAGGATCACGACGCCGTCCCCGACACGGGGTGATTCGGCGGTAGGGGCGTCCTCGATGGCGAACGGGAACTCGCCGCTCGAGATCATGCGGGCCAGGCGGTCGAAGATCTCCACGTAGATCCGCTCGAGCTGGCCGTGGCGCCGCCCACCCACGGCCAAGGGTGCCTCCCGGGTCAGCACCGCCACCAGCTCGTCCTTCCACCGCACCGGGATGCACTGCACTCGGCGCTGCTCCCCCGGGCCGGCGATGCTGATCTCTCCCTCCACGATCTGCCCCAGGCGCCAGGCACGGGCCACGAGTGGGAGCTCCTGCTGGTCGATGACCCGGCCCACGAGGTCCTCGTTGTGAATGGTCTGAATGGTGGTGGGGCGCATCTGCCCATAGACCACGAACCGGTCCGCACCGTCGCGAGGCCCTGTGCCGGCAACCGGAACCAGGAGAAGAAGGTCGGCGAAGCAGAGGTCGGCCAGGATGTTCCAGGATGCCGTGAGCCGCTGGAGGTGGGCCTGGCCCTCGTCGGGGCCGAGGGCGGGTTCCTGCGCGAGGCTCACCGGCGCAACCCGACAGCGGGCACTAGTACAGCGCCACGGGGACCGGTCGGCGGTCCCGGTAGGCGGTGATGGACTGGTAGCCGGCGGCGACCAGCAGAGGACGCAGATCCTCAACGCCTGCCCCCACCTCGGCCAGGTGGTGGGCGTCGGAGGCCGTGGTCACAGGTACGCCGGCGGCGGCCAGGCGTTCCAGCAGGGCGGGGGCGGGGTAGGCCTCGGCCACCGGCTTGCGCCAACCTGCTGAAGACACCTCGGCGGCCAGCCCGTTGACGGCGATGGCCTGGGCGATACGGTCGTGGTACTCGTCGAGCACGGCAGGTCTACGGGCCGTCACCTTGGCCAGGTCCGGATGGGCCAGGACGTCGCAGACCCCGGAATCGGCCAGCTCCTCCAGGGCGTCGACGTAGCGGTCCCACACGTCCTCCACGCCTCGAGCATCCCACTCCGCGCTCATGACGGGGTCCTCGTAGTTGTCGAAACCCCATGCCCCGAGCCAGTGCACGGAACCCAGCAGGAGGTCGAACGGGTACCCCTCCAGCAGGGCGGCCACCTTGTCCATGCGCCCCGAGTAGTGATCGACCTCGAGGCCCAGCACCAGGTTCAGCCCTGCGGCCTTGGCCGCCTGCACCGTGTCCACGTAGGCGTCCAGGTCGGCGCGCGCGTGCTGCTCCCAATAGGCGGCCATGGCGGAGCGCAGGCCGGCGTTGACGTCGTCGTCCCAGAACCCGGCGAGGACGGCGTCTGCTTGGGCGAAGCGAAAGAGGTGCTCGGTAACGGCGATCTCGGTGATGTCCAGCGACGCAGCCTCCTCGCAGTACGACGCCAGGTGCTCGACGGTGACCGTCGTCGCAGGATGGCCGTGAGGCCAGAGGTGCAGGTGGTAGTCGAGCACCAGACGCCCATGGTAGGAGCCCTGCCGGCCGTGGGCTGACGGTTATGACACGGTGATGAGCGGCGACAGCGACTTCCCAGATCCCCGGTGTGCGGCGCGAGGACCTGTGGCGGTCTGAACGAAGAATGGCTCGGCTATTGTGCCGCCACATATACCCGTACTTCGCCAGGCCGACGGTTGCACGGCGATGAGCCCGGCGTGAGGCCTCCTGGCGGGGACTCTTGGGAGGAGAGGCCAAACGTGATGCATCCCATCCGCCGGCTGATCGGAAGATCCGGCGGAGGAATCACCTTCCATCATCCGGCGGCCTTTTGGTTGGGCACCGCCGCGGTCACCGCTGGGGTCATCCTGCACCTGCCCATGTACCTGGGCTCCCGGGACATGGGCTACAAGCTGGCCGGCGTGGCCGTCGACGGCCCCATGATGGCCGCCATGGCGCTGATCCTCGCGGGCCTCGCGGCCACCTTCTACGGCGTCTTCCCCTCGTTGCCGGGCGTTGTGCGACCGGCGTCTCCGTTGCGGGTGCGGGCCCTGGACGACGCCAAGCTCTCGCCTGCTCACATCGGCCTGCTTCTAGTCATGGCGGCGGCGGTGACCATCGACGTCATGAAGCCGGTGACCCTCAGCTTTGTGGTGCCGGGCATGGGCAAGGAGTACGGGCTCAAGTCGGCGCTCAACCCAAGCGGCAGCGTCCCGGTCGCCTTCTTACCCCTGGCAGGGATCACCGGAACGGTGATCGGCTCGTTCATCTGGGGCTGGCTGGGCGACCGGATCGGTCGCCGAGCCTCGATCCTCTTGGCCGGCGTGCTCTTCATCGCCACCTCGATCTGCGGCTCCATGCCCGATTACAGATGGAACTTCGTGATGTGCTTCGTCATGGGCCTGGGCGTGGGCGGCATGCTGCCCATCACCTTCGCCCTGCTGGCCGAGACCATCCCCGCTCGCCACCGGGGCTGGTTGATGGTGTTGATAGGCGGCGACGTGGCCGGCGCCTACATCGTCACCAGCTGGCTCTCGGCCGAGCTCACGCCCACGTACGGCTGGAGGATTCTCTGGCTTCTCGGGCTGCCCACGGGAGTCCTCCTGCTCCTCCTCAACCGATGGATCCCCGAGTCACCGCGGTTTCTGCTCCAGAACGGCCGCGACACCGAGGCCAGGGTGGTCATGGCCCGGTACAACGCCACCATCGTCGAAGACCAGAGCTCGGAGCTAGAGGTGGAGCAAGGCGTGAGCAGCGGATGGGCTCAGCTCGTCGGCGGCCCCTTCGTGGGACTCTCCGGGGTGGTCGCGCTGTTCGGGCTCGGCGTGGGCCTGGTCACGTTCGGCTTCCAGTTGTGGATACCCTCGAACCTCCAGCGGT
Source organism: Actinomycetota bacterium (assembly GCA_016781225.1). Classification (GTDB taxonomy): domain Bacteria; phylum Actinomycetota; class Acidimicrobiia; order Acidimicrobiales; genus YB1-3. The sequence continues at coordinate 562 of JADDQT010000032.1, read as the reverse complement.
TGGGTCTGGACGAGGTCACCTCTGCCACCGTGCTGCGGGACTCGGCGCTGCTGGGCTTTCCGGCGACGTTTGTCATCGCCTGGCTCTACGGGTTCTGGAGCAGCAAGAGGACCATGATCCTCCTCGGACTCGTCACTGCCGCCTCCCTGGCGGGCTTCGTGATGCTCGGCGATCGTGTTGTCGACAACCGGGCGCAGCTCGACCTCCTGCTGATCCTTCCCATCACCGGCATCAGCTCCATCCTGGCCGTGCTGGTGGCCTACGCGTCGGAGACCTTTCCCACCCGGATCCGCTCCCGAGGCACGGGCCTGGCCGCCGGCGCCAGCAAGCTCGGTGGGGTGGCCATCATCGCCCTGGTGGTGGCAGGTGCGACACCGCCCTCCATTGCCACGACGGCGTTGATCGGCGCCATTCCCTTGGTCCTCGGAGCTCTCGCCATGGCCATGGTTGGAGTCGAGACCCGTAGTCGCTCGTTGGAGGCCATCACCGCCGAGGAGTTGCAACTCAGCCGGACCCCTGCCGGCGGCTGGGTAGCGGCGGGCAGCCGGGGCGACGAAGCTGG
>JADDQT010000457.1 GCA_016781225.1 Actinomycetota bacterium | reverse complement strand
CATTCATAAGTATTGAACCTCAACCTCGTAGCCAGAATGAGCAAACCACCCAGCGGCGTCTACGGGTGTGATGGCCCAGAGCGCCTGCGCTATCGCTTCGAGTAGTGCCTCGTGAGTGCGCGCTCCCGCCTTGCGAACGACGCCCTTGATCTTGGAGAACGCTTCTTCTATGGGGTTTAGGTCCGGCGAGTAGGAGGGCAGGAAAAGCACCTGGGCTCCCCTCGCCTCGATCAGTTCCCTTATCCTTTGGGGTTTGTGGGCTCCGAGGTTGTCGAAGACCACCACTTGCCCCTCCTCTAGCGCCGGAGCCAGAAAATGCTCGACGTAAACCTTGAAGGCTTCGGCATCGGTCGAGCCCTCAACGACCATCGTCTCTCCCATCCCAGATAGTAGGCTCATCGAGGCGACGAGCGTGAGGTTCTTGCCCCTGTTCCTCGGCACCTTCCCGTAAGCCCTCTCTCCTCTGGGCGCTCTCGCCCTCAAGCGATCCATCGCTACGTGAAATCCGCTCTCGTCCACGAACACGAGCCTCCTCACATCGAAGCGAGTGAGGAACCATCTCCATAGACCTCTGGCTCCCTCGTCGCGCTCGGAAGCTACCTTCGACTTTTTTTGAGCGGCCACTCTCCGGGAATGCGAGCTATGTTACGGCTCATGGTGGCCTCGGATGCCTCCACGCCCGTCTCCTCAAAGAACGCCTCGCAATGCTCTTTGAGGGTAAGATCGGGGTTGGACTTCAGCTGCCTTGGTAGCCACCCTCTCAGAGCAGCCCCTTTCACAGAGGGTCTGCCGGGGATCTCGTAAATCTGCACGTCTCCAGTCTCTTGCCGCCTTTTGAGCCAGCGTTTTACGGTCGAGAGGGAGACCCCAAAGAGAGCTGCGACCTCCTTTCTCGAGATGCCGCGGTCGATGGCCGAAAGCACTTTAAGCCTGAGGTCCTTCGAGTAAGCGTTCACGGAGCCATTCTTACTCAGGTCCGCTACTTA
>JADDQT010000220.1 GCA_016781225.1 Actinomycetota bacterium | reverse complement strand
GGAGCTCGGAGCGGAAGTACTGGATGCGGGTGTAGAAGTACTCGAACGTGCGGTGGAAGATGGTGACGTTGTCGTATTCCGGCGCCCAGCCACTGGGAACGCTGTCCCGCCAGCGCGGCTCCCGGTTGCGCTCGAGCTGCGTGACGCGACGCAGCGGCTTGCTGAGTGCCCCGTGCATGCGCGACAGCGTCGTCGCCGGGGTCGTCTGCGGCGGACGCTTGTAGAAGGGAGTGAACTTGTCGGGGAAACCAGGCGACATGCAGCCGATGCACGCCCCGCCCGCCACCATGCAGCCGCCCTTGCCGTTGATGAACCCGCGTTCGGTGATGTGGCAGTTGACCACTGGCCCCCAGCAGCCGATCTCCGCCAGGCACTCCTTGCCACCGAACTCGCGGGCGAAGTTGCCCTCCTCGTACCACGACCCACGCGGGCAGTGCAGGTGCACCGTGTCGCCGAACTGCCATGCGGGGCGGCCGAGCTCGTCGAAGTCCGGCAGCGGCCCTTGCCCGTTCATGTACTTCAGCAGCAGGGTCACCGTCTCGGTGAAGTCGTCACCGATGGGGGGGCACCCGGGGACGTTGACCACGGGCAGCCCGAGGGCGCTGCGATAGTCCTTGCCAAGGAAGTCCATCATGCTCATGGCGCCGGTGGGGTTGCCGAGCGAGGCGGGGATGCCGCCCCACGTGGCGCACGTCCCGATAGCGATCGTCACGGCCGCCCTCGGCGCGAGTCGCCGCACCCACTCCGGCGTGGACCGGCGCTGGCGTTGGTCGGCGGGCGCCCACGTGGGAAAGGAGCCCTTGGCGGCGAACGGCTCGGCTCCCACGGTCAGGTTCTCGTCGGTGATCGACCCCTCGTAGACGATGATGTAGGGGGCGTCGAGGGCACCAGCATCGGCCTGTTCCAGCAGATGGGCGAAGTGGTCGCCTGACTCCATTTGGAACTGGTAGTGGTGAAGGATCATCACCGGCACGCCGGGCAGCGCCCCTGTCAACAGCTCCTCGATCGACGGTTCGGTGGCGCCGATGGTGGAGACGGTGCAGCCGTCGCAACTCATCCCCGGCAACCAGAAGACGTAGACTTTCTTCAGCGGACCCATCGAGTCCATGCGCCCACCGGTCTCGAGTAGCCGCTGGTGGAGCTCGGCACTGTGCGCACCCGCGACGTTTCCCATCTGGTTCGGCAACGAGCGGCTGATCTCACCTTCTAGCGGCAGATCGACACGCGCCTTCATTGGCACCGAGATCACGTTCTCCATGCGGCTCTCCTAGTCACGCTGTCGGGCTGGTTCTTGCCGTCGTCCGGATGCGGCGTGCAGTGCCTCGATCGTCTCCCGAAGCGATGCGGTCAGGACGGCGGCCCTCACGTTGAGATCCTTGGTCTGGTGCTCGACAGCGCGCAGGCCCACCGTCGTCTTCTCGAACCAGTGCCGAATGCTCTGCAACGACTTCACCATCAGGAGCAGTCCGACGAGAAGGACGCCGAGCAGCGCCCAGGCGAGAAGCACTGAAAGGGTCATGAGCATGGTGGTCACGACGGGCGACCGCCGAGTCCCGGTGACACCGAGCTGACGCTCGGAGGAGCAGCAGCGGCGCCCCGAGGTAGACCGCGAACGGCATCCGGAAGCTGTGTCGCGAGGTGCTCGAGATCCGCGAACTCGTCGCCCGACAGGTTGTCCGCCAGGCGGACCGCAGCGCCAAGCGACATCTCGGCCAGCCGACGCGTCTGCTTCAGCACCCGCAGCAAGAGGAAGACGAACTTCGTGACGAAAAGGAGGAGGAGCCAGGACACGACCAGCCCCACCCAGGCGACGACCTCCACCGTTGCTCTCGCTACGGCCCGGCGGTCGCGAACTCACTCGCAGCCGCCTCCGTTGCGCTCTGCATACGCTTCAGGCGTCCCACCAGGCGACCTGCTCCCTCTTCGATGCCGTCCAGCGCCGAAGACAGCTCGGCCATGAAGGCCCGAATGTGCATCACGAACACCAGCACCGTCACCAGAGCGGTGACCAGGATGATGGCAAGCAGAGCCGCCGTCAGCACCACCAGCGCCACCACCCCTACGAACTCTTGTCGTCGTCGTGCTTGGAGCCGCCCAGCCAACCCTGAACCTTGTTCGTGACCGCGCTGAGTGGCGCGACCAGGGCGTTCGCGTTGGCGGCCCGGTCAGCACCCCGGGCCGCGTCGCGGATCGCGACCAGGTCGCGGTTCGTCTGCTCCAACGTCCACAGCGCCACGGTGTTCTGTGCAATCTGCTTGGTCGCCGTGTGCGTGCGCGCCGCGTGTCGGTCGATCCGTTGAAGAACAGCGATGACGAGGCCGAACAGAACGGCGAGCAGAGCTACCACGAGCGACCCGGCGGCCAGCGACAAGAACCACAGTTCTTCGCTCCTCGAGGACGCCGCCTCAGCCAGCATGGCCCCGGCTGTACGCGCGCCAGGCATTACTCCAGAGCCTCCACCAAGGACTTGGCGGCGGACACAATCTCCATGATCGGAGGACCAACAGCACAGGACTCCAGGGAGGGCGCTTTGGCGACGATCCTCCATGACGCTGTGCCGGTAGCGAGATCTTGGTCAAGCCCGCGGCCCACTGCGCTCCTCCTCCGTGGACCTTACGTAAGTCACTCACATCGATGCCCTTACCGTCCTGAGAACCGCTCCGGACGTTACACGCTACCCGCACGCCCACCTAGGTCTCCTCCTCAGGAGCCCGGTGCCAGTCGCGGAAGGCGTCAAGGAGCACTGCACGGGCGCCGGGCGGGACCGAACCCGCGGTGATCGATCCCGCCAGCCGGATCGTGAGCTCGATCTGGCGGAAGTAGCGCGGGCAGTCGGGACAGCCCTTGAGGTGCGCGAGGACGCGGGCCCTGTCCGGCGGGGAGAGCCCGCCCTCGAGGAAGTCCGTGACGGACTCGACGCACTCTCGGCAGGTGAGCCAGGGATTGAGGCCCACCAATCCGAAGGCCTTCATCAGCGCCCCCCGGAGGGGCCTGTCAATGTGCATCGAAGTAGTCCTCGATGGCACTGCGGACGCGGGCACGGGCGCGATGCAGCAACACGCGCTGGTTCCCCTCGGTGAGGTCGAGCGCTTCGCAGACCTCGGCCGAAGTCCAATGTTGTAGGTCTCGCAACTCGAACACGGCTTGTTGCCCCGGCGGCAGGCTCTCCACTGCGCGCTCGACGACAGCGAACGTCTCCGTCGCCAACAGCCGGTCCTCGGGGAGCTCGTCCCAGTGGTTCGGCGGCGACGACCAGTAGCCGCGTGGGAGCCCTCTGAAACGGACCGGGTCGACGACGGGCTGTCCGTCGGCGTCGCCCTCGGTCTCGGCGGCCAAGGGGACGTGCCGCCGCTCCGCCAGCCCCGACGACTTCGCCTGGTTGACCAGGATCCGGAAGATCCAGGTCCGCAGGGAGGACCTCCCCTCGAAGGAGTCGACGCCCCGCACGACGCCCAGCCAGGTCTCTTGCACCGCCTCCTCGGCGATGGCTCGGGTGGGAGCGTAAAGCATCGCCAGGCGCAGCATCGCCGCTGTGTGCTGGTCGATGAGCGACGCGAAGACGCGCTCGTCGCCGCGACGGAGCGCGTCGAGGAGCGGACCGTCCGCCCAAGCCGGTCGTGTGGCGCCCTGTGCCTCGATGGCGTCGTTGTCAGCCACGGTCGCCGCGCCGACGACGGCGGCACGTCACGTGTAACGGACGGCACTCAAACGGAGACGGTAGGACATGTCGCTCGTCGGTGCTCTCGGCGTAGGTTACGTGCGTCTCGGGACTCAGCATGGGCGGCCCTCATGTCGGCCACGTTAGTCACGCCAACCTCCTTCTCCGCCTGTACGGACGAAGCGAGGCGTGAGGCCGGCGCCAACCCGGGTATCGACGGGGCCCTCCGGTCCCAGTAAGGAGGAAGAGGTGGACATACCGTTCGAGTTCCTGCCTGCCCTGCT
>JADDQT010000456.1 GCA_016781225.1 Actinomycetota bacterium | reverse complement strand
TGGATCTCGCTCGCTTCGTGGTCGACGCGGTGGTGCTGGAGGGCCGCAGCTGTCGTGACGTAGCTAGGTCGCACGGGGTCTCCAAGAGCTGGGTCGCAGCGTTGGTCCGACGTTTCCGAGACGGTGGCTACGAGGCTTTGGCGCCACGTTCCAAGGCTGCCAACACCGTCGCCAACCGCAGCTCGCACGAGCTAGAGGATCGGGTCGTGAGGCTGCGAAAGGAGCTCACCGACCACGGTTTCGACGCCGGCGCCCACACGATCCACTACCACCTCAGCCTCAGCGATCCCTCGCCTCCGTCGGTGTCGACGATCTGGCGCATCCTCAAGCGCCGGGGCTTCGTCGCTCCCCAGCGGCACAAGCGTCCCAAGAGCTCGTATATCCGCTTCGAGGCGACGCTGCCCAACGAGATGTGGCAATCAGACGTCACCTTCTTCGAGCTCAAAGACGGCACCACGATCGAGATCTTGAACTTCCTAGATGACTTCTCCAGGGTGTGCGTGGCGAGCAAGGTGCTGTCGGTCACCAAGAGCCCCGATGTCGTCGCGACCCTCTATGAGGCCGGAGCTGGCTGGGGTCTGCCGGCGTCTGTTCTGACCGACAACGGCTGCATCTACACCGCCGCCTACCGGGGCGGCTACTCCGCGATGGAGTCCGAGCTGTTCCACCTAGGCATCGACTACAAGCACTCGAGGCCCTATCACCCCGAGACCTGCGGCAAGGTCGAACGCTTCCACCAGACGTTAAAGAAGTTCCTGAAAAAGCAACCTCGCGCGGCAACGGTTACCGAGCTCCAGGCCCAGGTCGATCGCTTCGTCGCCTACTACAACGATGTCCGGCCACACCGTGCCAAAGCTCGCCAGACGCCCAAGAGCGCGTTCGACTCACGCGACAAAGCTCGACCCCTAAAGAGGCAGCAGGGCTTCTCGAGAGAGCTCAGGGTCCGCCACGACAAGGTCGACCGAGACGGCGCGGTGACGATCCGCTAC
>JADDQT010000455.1 GCA_016781225.1 Actinomycetota bacterium | reverse complement strand
CGCGTTGTCCGCGAGCGGATGACCACCCAGGACGTGGAGGCCATCACCCCGCAGACCCTCATCAACATCCGTCCCGTGGTGGCCGCCATCAAGGAGTTCTTCGGGACCAGCCAGCTCTCGCAGTTCATGGACCAGGTGAACCCGCTGTCCGGGCTCACCCACAAGCGACGACTGAACGCCATGGGACCCGGAGGCCTCTCCCGGGAGCGAGCCGGGTTCGAGGTCCGCGACGTGCACAGCTCCCACTACGGCCGCATGTGCCCCATCGAGACCCCTGAAGGTCCAAACATCGGCCTCATCGGCCACCTGGCCACCTACGGGCGCATCAACGAGTACGGCTTCATCGAGACGCCCTACCGCCGGGTCACCGACGGCCGGGTCACCGACGACGTCATGTACCTGGCCGCCGACGAGGAGGAGGAGCACGTCATCGCCCAGGCCAACGCGGCCCTGGACGTCGACGGCAACTTCACCGAGGACCGCGTCCTCGTGCGGCGCGGGCCCCAAGGGGCCGGTGTCCGGGTGGGCGCCACGGCCACGTCCTACGGCTCGAGCACCGAGGTGGACTTCGTGCCGCCGTCGGAGGTCGACCTCATGGACGTGTCGCCGAAGCAGATCGTCTCCGTCTCGACCGCGCTCATTCCCTTCATCGAGCACGACGATGCCAACCGGGCGTTGATGGGCGCCAACATGCAGAAGCAGGCGGTGCCCCTGCTGCGTCCCGAGGCTCCCTTCATCGGGACCGGTGTGGAGGCACGAGCGGCACGCGATGCCGGCGAGGTCGTCGTGGCCGAGGACGACGGCTTGGTGAGCGAGGTCACCGGTGACCACATCACGGTCGAGTACAAGACCGCCGGTCGCAAGGTCTACCGCCTCTCCAAGTTCCGCCGGTCGAACCAGAACACCTGCATCAACCAGCAGTCCCGCGTCGACGAAGGTGCCCGTGTGGCCGCAGGCGACGTGCTGGCCGACGGTCCGTCCACCCACCACGGTGAGCTGGCCCTGGGCAAGAACCTG
>JADDQT010000219.1 GCA_016781225.1 Actinomycetota bacterium | reverse complement strand
CTCGAGGGTTGCCGGGGCATCCCCGAAAACGGCGGCCAAGGCGTCCTGGAGCGAGTCCCGCATGACGGCCTTCTCGCCGAACACCACGATCGCCTTCTTGAACTCCGGCAGGGGGTTCCGCTTCGACTGCACGTACAGCGGCCGGATGTAGAGAAGTGAGTTCTCGACCGGTATCACCAACACGTTGCCGAGCAGGACCTCGGAGCCCTGCTGGTTGAGCAGGGTGATCTCTCGGGAGATCTCGGCGTCGGCCGACGTTCGAGCATCGACGATGGCGGGGCCGTCGATCTGCACGCCGCGGGGCATCACGAACGCCTGGAGCTTGCCATAGTCCTCCGGGTCGCTCTTGGCCGTCATGAACGCGGTGAGGTTCTGCTGCCTCTGGGCGGCGGCAGAGGCGGGGACGAAGGGTTGCAGGATCAGGAAGCTCTCGTCGGCGTCACCGGGAAGCCGGAGAAGAAGGTACGTCGGGTCCATCTTCTCCTGCCTGGCGCCACCCGGACTCTGCTGGGTCACGGCCGTGGGCGACCCCGAACCTGGGTCCTGCGAGATGTTCCAGGCGTCGCCGGCGTTGTAGAAGTCGTCCGGACCGCTGATGTGGTAGCGGCCGAACATGTTGGTCTGGACCCGGAACAGGTCCTCCGGGTAGCGAAAATGCGCACGCAGCTCCGGGCTCACCTCCGAGCTCGGAGAGAACAGCTTGGGAAAGGCCTTGGCGTACGCCCGGGCCACGGGGTCCTTGTCGTCGACCAGGTAGAACTTGGTGGTGCCGTCGTAGGCGTCGATGACCACCTTCACCGAGTTGCGGGCGTAGTTGAACGGCGCCCGTAGGTCGCTGCCTGCCGGTACCCGCTCCACGTTGGCCCGCTGAGAGTAGGGGTAGGAGCTGCTGGCGGTGTAGGCGTCCTGGACCCAGAGGACCCGGCCATCGACGATGACCGGGTAGGGGTCGGCGTCGTAGCGAAGGAAGGGCGCAGCGGTGCGGACCCGTTCGTTGATGTCGCGGATGTAGATGGCCCGAGACTTCGGGGTGATCAGGTTGGAGAGGAGGAAGTTCACGTCGGCGAAGCGGAGTGCCAGGGCACCTCGGCGCAACAGCGAGTCGAGGCGGACCCCTCCGGCGCCGTCGTAGGTGCTGAACTCGGTCTCACCGTTGTCGGTCCGCTGGAAGTCGATCTCGCGCTGGTTGCTGTTGACGATGGCGTAGCCGCCGATGCGCTCGCCGTAGTAGAGCCGGGGTTGCTGGAGCTCCGGGCTGCCAAGGGGGGGGACGTTGCGGAGGACGAAGTCGGGCTTGCCATCGGGTGTGACGGCGTTGGCGGGTGCCACCACGGCGCCGAAGCCGTGGGTGTACGAGAGGTGGCGGTTCACCCACGACTCGGATCCCGGGAGGTTCGCCGGGTTCAGCTCCCTGGCCGACACGATGGTCTGGGTCACCTTGTCGTTGATCCGGTAGCGGTCGATGTCAGGCTCGTTGAACTGGTAGTACCCCCGGATCTCCTGGAGCTTCTGGAAGGTCTGGCCTACGAACTTCGGGTCCCACAGGCGCACGTTGCGAACGGTCTCGCTGTTCTGGCTCAGCCCGGCGGCGGTGAGGTTCTCGTCGTAGACGAACGGCTTCTCCTCCACCGCGTCCAGCCCGTATGCGGCCCTTGTGGCCTTGATGTTGCGTTCGATGAAGGGGCGCTCCTTGCGGATCTCGGCCGGGTTCACCACGAAGTTCTGCATCAGCGCCGGGATGATGGTGCCCACGATCAGGGCCACGAAGGCCCACAGGCCCACGCCGATGGCGGGGAGCACCCATCCCCGGCGGCGGATGTTGAGGAGGAACAGCACGAACGCCACGAGGGAGATGAGGATGAGCAGCTCGAAGGCACGCAGCTGGGCGTTGACGTCGGTGTAGGTTGCGCCGTCCACCACGCCTCGGCTGGAGAAGTTCAGCTCGTAGCGACGGAGGAAGTACTTGCCGGCCTGGATCAGGGCGAGCATCCCGAGCAGGACCGAGAGGTGGGCCTTGACCTGCGCCGTCACCCGCTGACCCGGGGTCTGCAGCCGGATGCCGCCGTTCAGGTAGTGGGCGGACGCGGTGACCACCGCGATCACCACCAGGGCGACGAAGGCCCAGTCCACCACGAAGGCGAGGAAGGGCAGCTTGAAGACGAAGAACCCGACGTCCTTGCCGAACTGGGGATCCCTCACCCCGAAGCTCACGCCGTTGCGGAAGAGGATCCAGTTGTTCCACTGGGCCGAGACCCCGGCACCGGCCAGGAGCGCGAACATCAGGGCAACCGCCACCCGCAGCTTGGCGGCGTGACCGCCGACCATCTGGCGGTAGCGCTGTACCACCTGGTCCTCGGCGCTCACCGGTCGAAACCGCGGCGCCAGCCGGTCGGCGATCACCAGGTTCACCAGCAGGACGACGAAGAAGAGGGCGCTGAACGTCAGCGCCAGGAAGACCTTGGCGCCGATCAGCCCTCGCCAGACGCTCGTGAAGCCCAGCTCTCCGAACCAGAGGTAGTCGGTGTAGAAGCCGGCGATCCCTCGCACTGACGTGAGGACGAAGAAGAGGACAGTGCCGATGGCAATGAGGCCGGCGCGGTTGCGCGGGCGTCGGCGCCGACGCACGTCGGCGGGTACTCGCATGAGGCCGATGCTAGGTGTTGGCCGGAACGAGCAGGCAGCGGCAACCTGCGTGGGCCGGGGGGTGCACCTGGCCCGTGGGATAGCTGTCGCCGCTCGGGGTGGCCCCGGCCAAGGCGTTGTCGTAGCAGTCCGGGCACGGACCGCCGTCGTCGTCCACGACCCAACGCAGGAGGGCTCCGGTCGCCGCCTGGGCCACTCCTCGTGAGAAGGCGCTGATGGTGGCGTCACCTGCCAGGCGGTCCACCAGCTGGGTCTTCCACTCGCGGTAGGCAGCGCTGATGTGCTCCGCCGTGGCCGCCGAGTCCTCCCCGTCCTCACCGGCCAGACACCGTTGCAACCGGCGGCGGAGCGGGGCGCCCAGGGCTTCGGCCAGGCCGTCGGCCAGGTCGCCGACCTCGGGCGCCAGCGAGGCTTCCGGCACCATGAACCGGGCTCCTGCGACAGCGGCGTCCTCCAGCAGGTCAACGCTGGTGCGCCGGTAGTGCTCCGCCTGCTCGGCGCTGGAGGGAAGCAGCTCGTCGGAGGGCGCGCCCTTGCTGGAACGAAGACGGTCGAGGACCTCGTTCTGCTCGTCCTGAAGTGCACGCTTCAACTTCCGCGCCAAACGGGAGGTGATGCTCTCCAGAACGGCGTCACGGCGATTCAGGGCGGCCTCATCCCCATCGGCGGCCACATCCTCACCGGCTTCGTCGGTGGCTTCGTCGGCGGTGGCTGACTCGCCCTCACCAACGCCCTCCCCGCTTCGGCCCGACGACGACGCGGCGGTTGACTGCCTGCCCTCCGCATGGCCGTTGAGCACCTGCTCGGCCTGGGCCACCGCTGCCCGACGACCGGCCTTGATACGGGCGAAGAGCTCGGCCACGCCGCTCGGGGAATCGGCCAGGGGATCGGGCCCGGTGCCGGGCGCGGGATCCGGCTGCACAGCGGACTCCGGCTCTGGCTCCGCAACGGGCTGGGGCTCCGGCTCCGGGACGGGCTGGGCCTCCGGCTCCGGGACGGGCTGGGCCTCCGGCACGGACACCGGCTGGGAGCCGGCATGGACGGCACTCTCCGCCTGGGCGCCGGCATCACCGTCCCGCTCGGTCTCGGTCTCGACGATGGCGTGCGCCACCGGGGCGTCGATGGAGACGGCTCCGTGCGGGGAGCCAGGCTCGACCCGTGATTCGGCCGGGACATCGACCGTGGCATCGGAACGCGGAGTGGGCCCAGGATCGGGCTCGTCGGGCTGTGACGCGGCGGCGGATACGGCGGTCTGGGCCCCGACCGACACCGACAAGCGGCTCTCGGAGTTGGGAGCGAGGTCCGCGCCACCGGCACCTTCGGCGTCGTCCAACTCGGTGCCGGTTCTGCGCGCCACCGCCTCGCTGGCCGCTCGGGCCTCGGGCTCGGCTCGCTGAAGCTCCTCGCCG
>JADDQT010000218.1 GCA_016781225.1 Actinomycetota bacterium | reverse complement strand
CGGGCGTTCACCTGGGCGACGCCGGAGTTACATCGGTGTGACTCTCCCCAACGTTGTCCACAGGGTGGGGACGAAGTGGCGGCACCGGTCGGCTCAGTCCGCCGGGGTGACCCGCTCCATCTCCTCCATGCAATGGCGCGGGGGCTTGGGGTCCTCGTCGGGCGCGGTGGTCAGCTTGAGCTCCACGCCGCACGACGGGCAGCGGTAGCGAAGGCTCACCCGGCGCAGCTCCCCCGGCGGTGGCGGAGGGGGCGGGGGCTGGCCCACCGTCCGGAGGAAGAACAGGCCCACACGCATCACCAACAGGAACGCCAGCACGGCGATGACGAGCTCGAACACCATGGTCCTCTACAGCCTTTCCACGACGGTGGCGTTGGCCACGCCGCCCCCCCCGCACATGGCCTGGAGGCCGTAGCGGCCGCCGGTGCGGCCGAGCTCGTGGACCAGGGTGGTCATGAGCCGGGCGCCCGCGCACCCGACCGGGTTGCCCAGGGCGATGGCCCCGCCGTTGACGTTGACGCGGTCCAAGTCGCCATGCAGCTCGGCCTGCCATGCCAGGACCGCCGAGGCAAAGGCTTCGTCTATCTCGAACACGTCGACGTCCTCCACAGCCAGTTTGGCCCGTTCCAGGACCCTCTCCGTGGCGGGGACGTGACCGGTGAGCACCGTGATCGGATCCACGGCCGCGGCGGCCAGGGCATGGAGCCGAGCCAGCGGTTCGAGGCCGAGCTGGGCCGCCTTCTCCTCGCTGGTCACCAGCAGGGCGGCAGCACCATCGCCCATCTGGGAGGAGTTGCCGGCGGTGACCTTCCCGTCCGCCTTGAAGGCGGGCTTCAGCGCGGCCAGGTCCTCAACCGTGGCTTGGGCGCGGATGCCCTCGTCGTGGCCGAGGACTTCGCCGGTGTGGCAACCTCGATCGTCTCTGACCTCGACGGGCAGGATCTCGGCGTCGAAGCGCCCCGCCGCCCTGGCCCGGGCGGCCTGCTGCTGGCTGCGCACCCCGAAGGCGTCGAGGTCCGCGCGGGACAGGCCCCAACGGTCGGCGACGATCTCGGCCGAGATGCCCTGCGGCACCAGCCCTCCTCCCTCGCCGTAGCGGTCCAGCACCGCGGGGCCGAAAGGCCGGCCGCCCACCTGCATGGAGGCGCCCAGGGGCACTCGGGACATGGCCTCCACCCCGGCGGCGATCACCACGTCGTAGGCCCCCGCCATCACCCCCTGGGCGGCGAAGTGCAGGGCCTGCTGGGAGCTGGCGCCCTGCCGGTCGACGGTGGTGGCCGGCACCGTCTCCGGGAAGCCGGCGGCGAGCACGGCGCTGCGGCCCACGTTCACGCCCTGCTCGCCCACCTGGGTCACACAGCCCATGATCACGTCGTCCACCAGGGCCGGGTCCATGTCGCTGCGCTCCACCAGGGCGGCGAGCACCCGGCCGGCCAGGTCGGCGGGGTGCCACCCTCGGAGCCCGCCGTTGCGCTGCCCGGTCCCGGTGCGGATGGCGTCCACGATCACGGCGGCCGGCACCTCCGCAGTTTGTCTCAGATCCGGCTCGCTCAGGCCCGAGCCCACCCAAGAGTCGTCGAGGAGTGAAGGTTCGGTAAGGGCGGAGCGCAGGTGCAGGGCCGCAGGACCAGCTCGTCAGGACTGCGTGTTCGGTGCTCCGCTCCCGTCCCGCTCGCGCGCCAGGCGGTAACCCACCAGCAGCAGGGCGTTGGCCAGGAAGAGCCAGACGGCCAGCAGAACCACGGCGGCCAGGCCGCTGCTGGCGTAGCGCTGCTCGAAGTTGGCCCCCACCTGGAGGAAGGCCACGTAAGCCATGGAGAGAAGCGTGATGCCCGCCGCCACGGTGGCCGCGGCGAGGGCAATCCCCTGCCACGATCTCGAGTCGGCGGCGAACACCCGGTAGATGAGGCCGGTCATGGCGGCGATGGAGAGGAAGCCCAGGGCCCCGGCTATGGCCCACCCGCCCACCTTCGCCGCCAGCCCCTCCCCCAGCAGCCGGGGGCCCATCAGGACGCCGGCCAGGACGGCCAGCACCACCACTTGGAGGGCGCCCATGAGGAGGAAGGCCAGGGCACGACCCTTGAGCCCGGGCAGCTCCCGGGCCTGGTCGGAGACGCGGTTGAAGGCGCGAGCCAGCCCTGCCCCATAGGAGGTTGCCGGCCACAGGCCGGCGGCCACGGCCCAGAGCCCGATGTGGCTGCCGGTCTCCGACACCTGCTTGAACGCCTTGTCCACTCCGAGCTTGCGCGGAGCGAGGCGAGCCAGCTCCTCACCGGTGCGCTGCACTGCGTCGTCGCCCACCAGCACGCTCGTCACCCACAAGGCAATGATCACCAACGGAGCGACCGACACCAGCGCGTAGAAGGCCAGCCCGGCGGAGATCATGAGCACGTCCTCTTGGCGCAGGTACTCGAGCACCCGCACCACTGGGTCGGGCAGGCGCTCCCCGACCGCCGTCAGGGCGCGGGATGGGAGCTTCGTCGCTTCACCCAGACGGGCCCCCACGGGAAGGATGGTAGGCCCGTCCCCAGGGCGACCCAGGGACGACCCGGGACGACGAGATTGATCAATCACCCCCCTTCACGACGGGTCGAGTGATCAATCTGTGGCAAGGCGGCTACTACTACCCTTGGGCGAGCAACCGAGGAGGGCGCGGTGGCGACCCGCACGGCGTCGTTCGGCGTTGGCCGCAGAGAGAGTCACGATTCGTCCGGCTTCTACGAACGCCGACTCGTAACCGTCGACGAGTCGAGCGACAGGCATGTGAACGACGCCTCCTGCGTCAACGAGATCTTCGTGCAGTCGGCAGAGGAAATGACCCAGCTGCCGGACGCCAGCGTGGCCCTCATGGTCACGTCGCCGCCTTATCACGTGGGCAAGGACTACGACTCGGCGTCGACCTTCGAGGAGTACCTCGGCCTCCTGTCGCGAGTCTTCACCGAGGTCCACCGGGTACTGCAGCCCGGCGGTAGGGCCGTCGTCAACGTGGCCAACCTCGGTCGCCGGCCCTACGTGCCGCTGTCGCACCTGGTGACGGCGCGCATGATCGAGATTGGTTTCCTCATGCGCGCCGAGATCATCTGGCGGAAGGCCAAGGGGGCTGCGGGCAATTGCGCATGGGGCAGTTGGTGCTCACCGTCGAACCCCGTGGTCCGCGACGTTCACGAGTACTGCCTCTGCTTCTCGAAGGGGCGATTCGATCGAGTGGTGCGAGGTGCCAGCTCCGTCTCGCCGGAAGCGTTCATGGAGTCCACCATCTCCATCTGGGACGTGCCGGCGGAGTCAGCCAAGCGTGTCAATCACCCGGCACCGTTCCCGGTGGAGCTCCCTCGTCGGTTCATCGATCTGTACACGTTCGAAGGTGAGCTCGTGCTCGATCCCTTCATGGGGAGTGGCACCACCGCGGTCGCCGCCGTTCAGTCGGGGCGCACGTACATCGGCTACGACACCGATCCCGAATACGTCGAGTCGGCCCGCAAGCGCGTAGCAGAGGCCATCCGCGACCGAGATGTCGGAGCGCATTGAGTCGTGATCCGGATCACGCCACAGCTCCGGCAGTAGCCAATAGCGGAGCTGCTTGGTCAGTGCATGCTCACGCTCGCTGTCACTCGACCTCCTAGGTCCAGGTCTGACCAGCCGCGGAGCATGGCCCCGGCGAGGCGGTCTGGACTCTCCCGGGGCCAACTGATGACCCGTCAGTTCAGCGACCGTCACTGCTCAAGGAGGCCGGTCGGCCATCCGATAGGTCCGGATGCCATCGGGTCCGACGACGCGATGGGTGACGAGGAAGAGGACCGCCGTCCTTGTTGCCGTGATCGCCAGCGTTGCCATCCTGGCGGGGATCGCAGAGGAGGCCCCTCGCCCCAAGGTGCTGGGCACGGAAGTGGAGCGCGGCGGTCCCATCTCCCCGCCTGCGCCGTCGCCGGCCCCTCCTGTGCCCGCCTCGGCTGCGCCCGCCTCGGCTGCCCCGACCGCGACCCCGCCTGCTCGGGCAGCGGCGCCGGTAAAGGCCGCTGGCGTATCTTCTCCTGCTGGGCTGACAGCGAGCGCACCTGCGCCAGACCCGTGCCCGCC
>JADDQT010000454.1 GCA_016781225.1 Actinomycetota bacterium | reverse complement strand
CCGCTCCGGGTTCACCGTGCTCGACCAGGGCGACAACGCCGACCTCCTCGGCCTCGTCCGCCATGACCTGGGGCTGGGTGAGCGCGGCCGGCGCTTCCCGAAGAAGGACACCCTGGCCTCCATCTACTCACGGGTGGTCAACGCCCAGGAGAGGCTGGTCGACGTCGTAGAGCGCGCCTACCCGTGGTGCCGCGGCGACGTGGAGGACATCAAGGCCGTGTTCTCCGGTTACGCCGAGCGCAAGCGGGCGCGCAACGTCGTCGACTACGACGACCTGCTGCTCTACTGGCGGGCCCTGGCCACCTCGCCCCGGCTCGGCCCGGTGCTGCGCTCGGGCTTCGAGCACATCCTGGTGGACGAGTTCCAGGACACCAACACCCTCCAGGCCGACATCGTCGCCGCCATGGCCGGGCCGGGAGTCTGCGTGGCGGCGGTGGGCGACGACGCCCAGGCCATCTACGGCTTCCGCTCGGGATCGGTCCGCCACATGATCGAGTTCCCCGATCGTTACCCAGGCGCCGAGGTGGTAACCCTGGACCGCAACTACCGCTCCACGCCGGCCATCCTCGGCGCTGCCAACGCCGTCATGAGCGCCGCCACCGGCGGTTACGCCAAGGAGCTTCGCGCCACCCGGCCCGAGGGCGGCCGGCCCGTGCTCGCCACCTGCGTGGACGAGCTGGCCCAGTCGGCATTGGTGTGCGACAGCGTGCTCGAGCAGCGCGAGCGAGGCGTCCCCCTGCACGAGCAGGCCGTGCTGTTCCGTACCGGTCACCACAGCGATGGGCTCGAGCTGGAGCTGGCCCGGCGCAACATCCCCTTCGTGAAGTACGGCGGCCTCAAGCTCCTGGAGAGCGCCCACGTCAAGGACCTGCTCTGCCTCCTGCGGATACTGGACAACCCGAGCGACGAGATGGCTTGGCACCGGGTCCTGGCGCTGCTCGACGGCGTGGGCCCAGCCACCATCCGCCGCCTGGTGGACGAGCTGGGAGTGGCCGAGGCGGCCGCCCTGACGCGGCTCCTGGGAGACGAGTGCCCGCGCTTCCCCTCCGCGGCAGCGGGTGACCT
>JADDQT010000453.1 GCA_016781225.1 Actinomycetota bacterium | reverse complement strand
TTGGCAACGCTAAGAAAATGACCCGGGCCAACAATATTCGCTGACCCACCTCGGCCTGTTTTCAGCAGTCTAACATCATCGCCGTTTACGGACCCACCCCGACCTCCTTCGTTCGGTCTCGCTTGCGTGTCCGGTAGGAGTCTCCGCGGGTGGTCAGCACGTGGGCGTGGTGCCCGAGCCTGTCGAGCAAAGCGATGGTCAGCTTCTCGTCTCCGAACACCTGCACCCACTCCCCGAAGGAGAGGTTCGTGGTTATGAGGGTAGAGCGGTTCTCGTGGCGCTCGGAGATGAGATCGAAGAGAAGCTCCCCTCCCGCCCGCTCGAACGGGACGAACCCGAGCTCGTCGAGGATCAGCAGATCCACCTTCCTGAGGCGCCGGTGGAGCAGCGTGAGCGTGCGCTCGTCGCGGGCCTCGGTCAGGGTGCGCACCAGCTCTGCCGCCCGGTGGAAGGCCACCCTGAAACGGCGCCTCGCCGCTTCCACCCCGAGCGAGATCGCCACGTGGGTCTTGCCGGTGCCCACAGGTCCGGCGATGACGACGTCTTCGACCTTGGCGAGGAACTCGCAGGAGGCGAGCTCCATGACCTTCTGCCTGGAGACTCCCTTCAAGGCGTCCCAGTCGAGTTGGTCCAGGGTCTTTGCGTCCGGGAAGCGGGCCTCCTTGAGGCGTCTCTTGGCCGTACGCTCCTCCCGGGAGACAAGCTCCGCCTCCAGGAGCTCCCTGAGGAAGTCCTCGTAGTCCCACCCGCCGTCGGTGGCCTGGCGGACCAGCCCCGGATACTCGGCCGCGAAAGCGGGGAGCTTGAGGGCCTTGAGGTGCTCGGAGATCACCGCCTCGCGGGCGGAGGCGTTGGTTCGGGACATCCCTCCGGTCTCGCTCACGAGCCTCCTCCTCCGGCTCTCCCGAGCAGCCGGTCGTAGTCTTCAGCGTTGGCGCTCTCCACGACGTGGCCGGAGAGCGCTTCGGGGACGGCGACGCTCCTGATGCGTTCCCGCCGGTCGTCGAGGTGCTCCGCCAGGGAGAGCAGGTCGTGGCGCCCGCGCGAAAGCGCGGCGTC
>JADDQT010000217.1:3930-4018 GCA_016781225.1 Actinomycetota bacterium | reverse complement strand
GGGTGTGCCCTCGAAGACGATCCGGCCGCCGTCGTGGCCGGCGCCGGGGCCGAGGTCGATGATCCAGTCGGCGTGCGCCATGACCGCC
>JADDQT010000217.1:0-3913 GCA_016781225.1 Actinomycetota bacterium | reverse complement strand
GATGACCGACTTGCCGGCGTCGACGCGACCGGGCGGGCTTGGCGACGATGCCGATGGCACCGACTACCACGCAGGTGACGACATGGCCCTGAGCGGGCAAGTCCTGCTGGCCGCCAGCGGGCAGAAGCCCGACGGTTCAGCAGTCGTTCACCGTGGCCGGGCACTCCCGCCAGTTCTGGATGACGAACTTGTTGCTGCTGGTGGCGTTCACCGAGTCGATGTCCCAGTGGAAGGCGAAGTGGCTCCCCGTGCCCACGTACTCCTTGGCCACGACGGCCCCGAAGATCTCCGGCTGGAGCGACCCGTTGCAGTCGATGCTGAGGCCCGGGGTGTACAGCAGGGCCCAGATCTCGCTGTTGCAGATGCTGCCGCTGTTCGCTCCGCTGCTCTCCTGCTCCGGGAGGAAGACCTGGAAGCGGGCCGGCACTTGGGCCTGGTTGATGACGGATCCGGGCGAGGTGCTGAAGCCCTTGTTGGCCCAGATGCGCAGGTTCTCGGTGCCGAGGACGTTTATGGTCCCCTTGAGACTCACTCGGTCGCAGACGTAGTCCTTCGCCTCCAGGGTGGTCGTCTGGTTGTTGTGCCCGAAATTCCCCCCGTTGGGGCAGGGAACCGCCGTCGAGGGAACAGCCGGGACCTGGAACGTGCGCCGATTGGTGATGGCAGCCACCTTGGGTGCCGTCCCGCAGTTCCCGCTCATGCACGCCTGGTCGGCGTCGGCCTGGTTGGTCCGCCCGTACATGTTGAAGCCTTCCCACCGCTGCTTGAAGGCCTCGGCCGTGGCCGCCGACCCTGAAATGGTGCGGTTGGTGCTCAGCCGCCCCGGGATGGGATAGGTGGACACGCACGGCGAGTCCGAGCGACCCCTGGGGTCCACGCAGACGGAGCTGCGGTAGGCGTCCGGCGAGGTCTGGGTTCCGGTGAGGCTGAAGGCCACGTCGGTGAAGAAGGCGTCCCTGAACAGAGACTCCGCGCCCACTGTGGCCACCACCCGCCGCTTGCGGCCCGAAGCGTCGATGCCCGTGGCTCGCACGGTCCAGGTCGTGTCCTGCCCGGGCGGGGTCTTGGTCGCCTCGTACTCGAAGCTGGAGCCGCCGACGGTAAGCGTCTCGGTGAAGCCCACATACACCGATTCCAGGAAGAGCGGCTGATAGGTGCCGCTGGGTACCAGGGGGAGTGTGTTGGTGTCGATGCGGTAGAGGGCCTGGTCCATGCCGGCGTCGGCCAGCTGGAAGGCGTTGGTGCGGTTCTGGTCGTTGCGAGTGAGGTTGAGGCTGCTGTTCACGTTGGCGAACACGGCCACCAGGCCCATGGCTACCACCACGACCACGATCAGGGCGACGATCACGCTCCCGGCCTCGTCGTGGCGGCGCTCGGGTAGAACTGTCCTGAACAGTGTCAGCATCCGTTCACCTCGTTGAAGTTCCTGATCTCCACCGTCGTAATCAGGTTGTAGGGCGTCGTGGTCTTCCGCGGCTCGGAGATGACCTTGAGGTGGATCTGCACCGACTTGGTGCAGTCGTGGATCGTCCGGGTGGTGACGCCGGTGTTCCCACCCGTCGTGTCGAAGGCCTGTCCCGACTTGTCCAGGTAGGTGAACACTGGCTCGGTGCTGGCGTTCACCACCGCTCCCAGCCGCTCCGCGACCGGAACGTCGGTCTGGTTGTCCGGTCCCACCAGGACTCTGGTGGTCGAGCCGACCACCTGCTCCATGCGATTGTTCACCACCTGGTAGGTGACTGGGCGCAACCCATCGGCGCCGCAATCGCCCGTTCCCGGCGAGGAGCAGTACACGGAGAACTTCACCTTGTTGCGGTAGGTGCTCACCGACTCGGGTGCGACGTCGTCGATGGGGTTGGCGGCCCGCAGGTCACGGGCGATGGCCTCCTCGGCCACACGGACGTCACCCACCGCCGTCGTCTTGTCCTGGGTGACCTTCGAAGTCCTGATGAACGCGCTGACGCTGGTCTGCATGGCCAGGCTGAAGATGCTCATGAGGAGCACCACGGCCATGACTTCGATGACGGTGAAGCCGTTCTCCTCTCGGCGGCCTGACCTCGTGATGGGCGCCGTCATCGATTCACTTGTGGACGTTGTAGGCGTAGGTGAGGACATCGGTTGCCGTCGACGAGGTGGCGGTCATGGTGGCGTTCTGTTGGATGCCGAGGTTGAAGCGATCCTTGTTCCTGAGGCCGCCATTGCCCGTCCAGGTCTTGGTGCCGTTGACGTCGGACTGCAACCCGAGAGTGACGACCATGATGTCGCCGTTGAACGGGAGCCGTGCCGTCACAGCGGTGCATGCTGCGTTGGTGGTGGCGGTGAAGCTGAACGACGTGTTCGAGGGCTCGTTGTTGGACTTCACCTTGATGTCGTTCGAGGGCGTGGCGGCGCCGTTCCACGCGTTCATGAACGATCCTGCGGTGGTGTCACAGTTGAGGGGGTCCACCACGATGGTCTTGCTCGTCGAGCTGGTGAGCCCTCCACTGTCGGTCACCGTCAGCGTCACGGTGAAGGTTCCTGCCGACTCGAAGACGTGAGTGGCCTGCTCGGTATTGCCTTGGGCCGTGCCGTCACCCCAGTCCCAGGCCCAAGTTGAGATGGCCCCTTCGTTGTCTGTCGAAGTGGAGGTGAAGGTGGCGGTGACGGGAGCGGTGCCGGTCGAGGGACCAAAGTCGAACGAAGCCGTCGGGGGGGAATTTTCCAGCGAGCCGACGCCGATGTCGCGCGTCGCCGGCGACGAGGCCCGGCCCCGGGAGTCGATGACGGTGAGCGTCACCGTGTAGTTGCCGGGCGTGGCGTACGCATGGCTCACGGTGCTGCCCGACCCGGTGAAGCCGTCGCCGAAGTTCCACGAGTACGTCACCACCGAGTCACCGGCGTCGGGATCGCTGGAGCCGCTGCCGTCGAAGGAGAACGTGGTTCCGAGGGGCGCGTTGACGCAGGCACCGCCATCCTCCTCTTCGCCCTCCTCTACGCCGTCCCCGTCACTGTCGCCGCAGGTGGGATCGGCTATGACCGCCACCGGCGGCTGGTTGTCGGAGACCAGCCCCTGACCGCCCCCCGGGTACAGCAGGGAGGTGAGCATGAACTTGCGGATCGACCGGCCGTTCTCGGTCCACTCCACCTCCACGTTGATGCGCTTGAGCTGGTGTGCCGTCCCGCCGGACGTGTCGGTCCACGTCACCCAACGCCGCACCCTGTACGGCAGGGTGATGCCCAGGACCGGGCTGGTCGTCACGGTCGACACCGCGGCGGGAGCGCCGGAGTCCACGATGACGGCGTCGCGGCCCTGGAACGTCGGTCCGGGGTCGTATGTGGCAGCGGTGTCGTTGCTGGCCACTCCCACCGACTCGTAGCTCAGGGCCCGCAGGTTCTCCATCTCGGCGTTGGCGATCTCCACGAAGGCCGAGCGCTGGCGCGACGCCACCAGGCCGCCCATGGCGCCGTAGAGGGCAAAGGCGAGAGACAGCAGGACGCTGGCCATGAGCGTGAGGGCCACCACCATCTCGATGATGGTGAAGCCCGCTTGGGCGTCCACGCCCTCGTCGTCTGGGCCCGGACGCAACCGGGACCATCTCAGTGCCACAGACGAGCTATCGGCCCCCGCCCGGTGGGCCTTGAGAGGGACGACTACAAAGAGTGGTCCGGAAGGACCTTGGTCTACTTCAGCAGCTCCTCACCCTTGCACAGGCGGAAGGGGTCGTCACCGAAGAGAAAGCGACCACAGCGGTCACTCTGCGAGAGGGAAACCGCCTTGAAGTTGGAGGCAAAGACCTCCCCGGCGGCCACCTTGTGCACGGTGTCATTGACCCGGACGTTGGCCTTGACCCTGCCTCCTTCGACGAAGACGTCCTGGAGCGCGACGCGGGCGCCACGGCGGGGCTCGCCACTGCCTCCGGAACCGGCACCGTTT
>JADDQT010000216.1 GCA_016781225.1 Actinomycetota bacterium | reverse complement strand
GCCCATTGCCACCATCAACAGGAGGAATGCCAGGAGCACCGGCGTGAGCAGAGCGAGCTCCAAGGTGGCGCTGCCCACCTCTCCGGCTCCCACCCGATGAACGGGTCGAACGTCGTCGGGCAGCCTCATGGCTCAGTCGGAGATCGGTAGCGCTCGACTGGGCTGGCGGCCACTGCGTTGACGGGCAAGTGGAAGCCGGGGACGACGTTCACTGCCACGCCCCGCACTTCGACCCCTGCTGTGGCCGCAGTGCGGGTGGCGGTGACCTGTGCACCGTCGATGATGGTCGGCCCCGCTTGCGCAAGGAAAGACCGGGCCCTGGCCTCGCCATCGGGAGCCGTCGCGCCTTCCGAGCGAGCCGCTCGTGCTCCCTCCTCCGCCGCTGCCTTGGCCACGGCCGACGCGTGGTACCAGAGCCCGAACTGCACCGAGAGCAGCAACAGCATGAGCAGGGCGGGCACGACGAGTACGACCTCGGTCGACACCGAACCCGCGTCGCCACCGGGGAACCACAGCCGGCGTTCTCGCATCGACTCGAGCTACTGGGTTGGAATCGAGTTGGCCTTGCTGGTGACCTTGGCGACGATGATGGCGGTCACCGCGATGGCCAGCGCGGCCAGCACCGCCGTGATGATCACCTGCTCCGTGCTGACGCTGCCCTGGCTCTGGGCCCGCGCCGCGGACAGTCGCCCCCGAAGCAGTCCCATCAGCGTTCGCATGTAGATCAGCTCTGGCATTGCGTTCCCTCCTTCTGGTTGTCGTGGCGGTTGGCGGTCACAGTGGTCACTGCGATTCACAGTCCGATGATGCGAGCGATGGCGGGATAGAGGATGAAGACCATGAAGCCGAGCATGAGCAGCACGATCGGCAGGGACATGCGCTCCGTGGCCGCCTGGGCGCTTGCTTCCACGTCGCTGATGCCCCGGCTCCTAAGAGAGCGGGCCTTGGCTGCGATTGACCCGCGCACCCTGGCCCCGTCTTCTCCTGCCAGGGCGGCGCTGGCCGCCAGCTCCTGCAGCTCGACGATCCCGAGTTCGCGCCCGAGGCGGTCCATGCCCGCCCACGGGGTCTCGCCAAGGAGGCGAGAGGTGAGGAGCGCCTGACGGAGTTCGGCGTAGGCCCAGCCCTGGCCGGTGTCGGCGCCATCCTGCAGTGCGGTCTCTACGCCGGCCCCACCGGCAAGGGTGACGGCCACCAGGTCGAGGTAGGAGCTGAGGGCGTGGCGAAAGGAGTGGCGGCGCTCCGCCGCCTCGGACCGAAGAGTGATGGCCGGAACGAAGAAACCCGCCGCGCACAGCAGGGCGGAGGCAGACCCCGGCATCACGATGGGGATCGTTACCCCACCGGCCAGCATGAGGACGGCGGTGGCCGGGGGGAGTGCCAGACCCAGAAGGGCGACGAGTACCCGGGTGGCCAGGTGATCCTCGACACTCTGTCCCGTCAACCGCAGGTCGGCGGTCACGGATCTGCCCATCAGGCGCTGAAGCCCCAGTGTCGAGGCCAGCCGATGCACGACTCGGGTGGCCGGACTGGGAGCCGCCAACCGGGCGGTACCTGCGGAAAACGTCGCCGGTCGATGGAGGCGTTCCAGGGCTAGGGCGAGGGGCGGCCTGGCGGGCACGAGTCCACCAATGACGAGGACGAGCCCGAGGCCGACACCAGCGCCTACCAGCAGGGCGAGGATCACCGTCCCTCCCCCCCGGTCTCGGAACCACGGGAAGCGGCCAGGAAGCGCTCCGGGGCGACGAAGCGAGCCATTCGGGCCAGCCACCACAGGCCGAGAGCGAACAGCCCGCACACCAGGGCGAGCACGAGCTGGCCCAAGGGGTTGCGGTAGGGCTCCAAGTAGCTGCGGTTGAAGAGCAGCAGCCCAACCATCATCACCACGGTGAGGGCCGTGACGATCTGCACGGTCGAGCGGGCCCGGGCCCGAGTCGCCTCGACTCTGCGGCGCATCGAGGCGTCGTCGCGTGCGGCCGATGCCAAGGTGCCGAGAAGGTCGGCGAGGGCGCGGGGAGATCCACGGGCGGCGAGCACGAGAGCCGCCACCACCAGGTCGGCGGTCGGATCGGCTAGGTCGTCGGCGAAGTGCCGCAGCGCTGAGGGAAGCCGCTGATGAGTGATCCGGGCAGCCAGATCGGAAACCTCGTCCCGGATGGGTGGGGGCGCCAACGGCGCGGTGGCGGCTATGACCTCTTCTAGGCCGTGGGCACCCGAGAGCGTGTCGCGCAGCATTTCCGTCCATGTGGCGATGGCTTCGGTACGGGCGATGGCCGCTTCCCGCTCGGCCTGGCCTGACAACAGGTCGGGAAGGAAGGCCCCCATTGCGGCGCCAGCAAGCACGGCCACCGGCCAGCGGGTCAGTACGGCCGTCGCGGCCGCAACGCCGAGAGCGAGGCCAGCCCGCCGCTCAAGCTGCGGGAGCCGTGAGGTCACCGGCCGACGTATCGCAGGTGGTCCGAATCGCCCCTTCCATCCGGACACGATGAGGAACAGGCCAAAGCCCACGCCGGCGCCGAGGGCGAGTGCTACCGCCGTCATCCCCACCACCCGTCCCGCCGGTCGAGGAGGGCGGGATCGAAGCCCTGGGTGGCGAGGGCCTCGATCGTGGTATGGCGGACCGGGACGCCGGGTACAGCCCGGCCGTCGGAACCCGGGCGGAATATCTCGTTGGTAACGACGTGGTGACCGTCGGCACCGACGACCTCCCGCACCGAGGAGACGTAGCGCCGGCCACCGCTGCGATCCATGAACACCACAAGATCGATGGCGGAGGCGGCGATGAGGTTGGTCGCCTCCAAGGTGAGGCGTTCCGGGGCTTGGACGGCGTAGCCAGCGAGTCGGAAGAAGGCCGACTCGGAGGAATCTGCGTGCAGTGTGCACATCGAACCTTCATTGCCCTGGCTCATGGCGTTGAGCATTGGGATCACCTCCGCGCCTCGCACCTCACCGACGATGACCCGGTCAGGGCTCATGCGGAGACTGGCCCGCACGAGCTCGGCGGCGGTCACCTCGCCAACGCCCTCCACGTTCGCTTCCCGAGCCTCCAGTGCAACGACGTCTCGGTGCAGCTCGGGAAAGCGGTCGAGGCCCAGCTCGAGTTCGGTTTCGATGGTGACCAGCCGCTCCTCGGGCGGGATCTCCGACGCCAGCGCTCGCAGCATCGTCGTCTTGCCCACGCCCGTCGCCCCGCACACCAGGAGTTGGAGGCGGGCGCGGACGGCCGCGGCCAGCAGTCCGCGCAGAGCGAGGTCGATGGTGCCCCACCCCACCAGGTCGTCCAAGGTGACCTTCATGAGGCGGTGGCGACGGATGGCAACTGACGGCCGGGAGCAAACCCACGCCACCGCGAACAGGCGGCTTCCGTCGGGCAGCTGAAGATTGAGGGTGGGATGAGTGGGATCGAACTGGCGTTCCGAGAGGCCGTGACGGCGCCCGATCTCCCGCACCATCTCGATCAGCTCCTCGTCGCTGTCGGCCACAGCCGGCCCGGGCGCCTTGGTGCCGTCCGCAAACTCAAGCCAGGTCTCGCCAGCCCCGTTGATGATGATGTTCTCGATTCGGGGGTCGTCGAGGAGGGGTTGAAGGCGGCCGAGGGCGAAAAGCTGGTGCAGGACGGCATCGGCGATGGCCTCCTCGGCGTCCTCGTCGAGGAGGGGATCGCCCGAGGAGAGGCGTTCTCGAGCGTGTCGCTCGAGGGCCTCGTTGATGAGCTGGCGACCGAGGAGCTGACGATCGGCGTCGTCGAGTGTGGAGCGTCCCCGGTCGCCATGGTTCGTCGCTCTGGCGTCGGTCGCCATCCGAGTCCCGACCTCGGCCTGGATGTGGCGCACCAGCTCGTCGGTGCTGCTCACGGTGTCACCGGGGAGCGGCCGTTTGGCGAGGCGGCGCCTGCTCGGAGCCCGTCCGGGGCAGGCTGAGGAACTCCCTCGAAGCCGGAAGCCAGCGAGCGCACGAGGTGCTCGCTGAGGCTTCGGGCACTTCGCAGCAGAGGCGACCGCCTGAGGGAGTGCATGGTGGCCCCGGTGTTCAGGGCTTCGGCACCCTTTGGGTCATGGACGAGGGTGCCGACCACCTCGCAACCGAGGC
>JADDQT010000452.1 GCA_016781225.1 Actinomycetota bacterium | reverse complement strand
TAGTTACTTAGAGCTTCCGCCAATAGGCGCCTCCTTATGGCCTGCGCCGGGGTCGGCCCTCCCAACGGTAGCGAGTCCACGCTTCTCGGATGAGCCTACGCACGACGATGACCACCTCGCAGAAGGCGATCCAGAAGTCGATGACCCGTCCCCGCCTCTGCGTGCACCACGCCAGCTTCTTGTGGGCGTTGCTCCAGGAGGAGTTCGTGCGCTCCACCACCCAGCGTTTCGTGGCCGCCAGTGGGGCAGGCTTGCCCTTCTCCGAAATCATGGCCTTGAGAGGCCGCGATCGCGGAGCCTCCGGCGGGTGGTCTGCGAGTCGTAACCGCGCTCCAGATGCACGCTCATCCGTTCGGGCAAAGGACCCAGCTTCCCCAGGGTGTCCAAGGTCTCTTCCAGAAGCGGCGAGTCGTGGCGGTTGGCCGGCGCGGCTATGGCCCCGAGCGGGATACCGTGGGCGTCCACGACTGCGGAGCGCTTTAGGCCCCGTTTGCCCCGATCCACCGGGCTTCGTCCCGCCCTCTCGCCTCCGCAAGGCGCCTTGGTGATGCACAGCAGTCGACGGCCACCTCGGAGAGCTCCAGACCGACCGCAGTGCGGTCGTAGGCTTCGAGCGCCATCTCCCGCAGCTTCTCCATCGCTCCAGAGCCGATCCATTCATCGCGCCGCCGACGCAAGGTGCTCGCCGAACACGACTCGTCGGAGATCCGCTCGTAGGCGCAGCCGAAGACGAGTACCTGCACGAGCTTGTCGAAGACCACAATCTGTCGGGCACCCGGCGACGGTGACAGCCGAGCGGATGAACGTCCGCACCTCTCGGAGGCAGCAGGGCCGCGAACTGCTCCCAGATCGGCTCGATGATGTATCGTGGGATGGCGGGCACGGGCTTCTTGCTCCTTGGTCGGGAAGCTTCAGACACTCCCCGGATGATCGAGCATCCGTGCCCTACTTACATGCCGACACGCTCCCTATTGGCGGAACCTCTAAG
>JADDQT010000451.1 GCA_016781225.1 Actinomycetota bacterium | reverse complement strand
GAAATACAGGTGGGCCTAGAGGTGGTGTCGGCGGGGCCTTCACCCCCCAACCCGACGGAGCTCCTGAGCTCCCAACGCTTCTCGGAATTGCTCGCCGGCGTCCGAGAAGAGTATGATTATGTGTTGGTCGATGCTCCTCCCGTTGAGCTGGTCTCCGATCCAACGATTCTGGCTTTCCAAAGCGACGGAGTCCTGCTGGTCGTAGACGCGCAGAAGACTCGGAAAGGGGCCGTCCGTACGAGCATACGCGCTCTAGAAGATGTTGGGGCCCGCGTCCTCGGCACGGTAATGAACAACGTTAAAGGTGGCAAGGGCGGTTACTACGGCTCCTACGGGTCTACCGGATCGGGCGGTGAGTAGAATCTCTATGAGAAAGCGAGCGCAGAAGTCGGCAGACAACGGAGGTCTTTGGTAGCCCAATGCGGCGGTGGTTCAGTGGACTGCTCTTGGCTGCTCTGTTGCTCTGTCTCAGCTTTGCCGTAAGCTCTTGCTCCGGACCACTTCAGGAAGAGCCGAACAAGGCGAACATTCAGGAAGAGCCGAACAAGCCGAACAAAGCGGTCTTCTGGATCCAAACCAACCACAACCAAGCACTCGATGATCAGACCCTTCGTTTTATCGCTGCTCACGGCGGCATGGTTGTACTCGACGCTCGTCTGGATGGCCCCTCCCCCGCCTACGATTACCCGGCCATTGTCGGGCGTCTGCACAAGCTCCGACCGGAGTTGCCGGTGTTGCTATATACCTGGGCCAACCGCTGGTATGATACGGATCTCGTTGGTTCGGCTACCCTGGCAGGGTTTCCGCAACTCGGGCCGCTGCTGCTCCCTAACACCCAGGCAGGAAGTCTTCTCGGCGACGTAAGGAAGCAGGAGTTTCATAACTGGATGATAGGTGGGGTAGAGGCGATGATGGCGAGGACAGGCACGGACGGTGTGGCCCTGGACGTGGCGATGCGCAAACCCGAGAGCTGCACGACCGACACCGAGTTCTGCCGGGAGTACGCCGAGGGTATGGAGAAGCTCTTCTTGTCCTTGAAGGAAAGCTTCCCGCCAGAGACCGTCCTGCTCTACAACGGGTTGTGGACTTTTGGCGAAGGGATGCTGGAAAGCCAGAAACGCCTTCTT
>JADDQT010000450.1 GCA_016781225.1 Actinomycetota bacterium | reverse complement strand
CCCGGCCCGGGCTGCATGGGCGACTGCGCCGGAGCGCCCACGCCCGGAACCGGTCCCGGCGATGACGTCCGGGGAGACGAGGACCCTCGGTTGGCCAGGGCCAGGGCGGCCAACAGCGCCACCCCGCCAAGGACGACCGTGGGCAGGAGCCAGCGCCGGCGGGAGGCGTCGCCGCCCGGCATCAGATCTGTCTCCCCATGGCGGTGAAGAAGTTGATGAGGGCCGCAGCGGCGCCCACGATGATGGCGCCGAGCGCCGAGATGAGCACCATGCGCTTGCCGCCGTTGATGGCGTTGTAGTTGCCCGTCGACGACCCTGACGCCCACCACACCGCTCCCCCGATCACGGACAGGACCACCAGGGCGAAGGCGGCGAAGCCGTTGACCATCTGCTGCAACTGCCTCCCTCCGGGGAGAGCGCCCGCGTCCGGGCTGACCGACACTTGGGCCAGAACCGGGGCGAGCACCGCGGCATGGGCAGGCCAGGCGCCACGTGTCCAGGTGAATGCATCAGCCCGACACCTTTGGAGCCACCATGCGACTCGAGCCAGGGCCCGCATCGCCAGCACCCACAACAACAACATCCACGTGGCGACCCAGGATGAGTCGGACCCGCGGGTGGCGGTCCCCGGGGGTACTTCGGGTTCCCGGCGTCGCTGCCCCGACCTCCTGAACCGCCTGTTGACGACTTCCTTGACCATGGATCGACTCCCTTAGCACTATTCACCCGTTGCTTAGACTTACTACCGCTTGATTCGGTAGAATGCTGTTGTTTACACTAACGCTGTGCATGGACGCAAGCGGCAACTCAGGCGACGCTGGCCCGGGCCCTCCTCCGCTATCCGGAACCGATGCCCCCGAGTGGCGCCCGGTGACGGTCCGGGGACGTCGGGGTCGGCTTCGTGGCGGACCACGGACAGCAGCGGGACGGCGAGGACGTGAAGGCGCTGCTGGGGAGCGGCCTGGCGGTGGTGTTCGCCCTGCCCACGGGAATGGCGGCCGTGCTCATCGGATCGGCGTCCTCCAGCACCGGGTCGCTCCCCAGCGCCGAGGCGCTGGCCGA
This sequence comes from Actinomycetota bacterium, assembly GCA_016781225.1. GTDB lineage: Bacteria > Actinomycetota > Acidimicrobiia > Acidimicrobiales > YB1-3. The sequence continues at coordinate 92 of JADDQT010000450.1, read as the reverse complement.
CATCCCCGGTCCCCTGCTGTTCGCCTACCAGTCGGCGGCGTCAACCTGTCCCGGCCTCGCGTGGCCCGTACTGGCGGCCATCGGGAAGGTGG
>JADDQT010000031.1:12502-12858 GCA_016781225.1 Actinomycetota bacterium | reverse complement strand
AGCGGTGGTGAGTCGAACGCCGGCGCGCACCACCAGTCGATCTCGCCGTCGGGGCGCACCAGGGCTGCGGAGCGCCCGTCCGAGACAAGGCGGTGAGCAGCGATGGCGGGAGGGACCGACCAGTGGGACCGAGCCCTGGAGGGTGGCATGGGGGCTTCGACCGCCGTCACCGCCGGGCTCGAAGAGTCCTCCACGCCGCGCCCGCCTCGGGTAAGGCCTGAGGCAGGGCGGCGAGGCTGGCGGCGGCGGCGAGCAGGCACCACGAGCAGAACCGCCGGTGCTTCGACCCCTGTTCTGCGGTGAGGTACACGCCCCAGGCGGCGTCACCGGCCACCTTGGCCGCCAGCGCCAGCGGG
>JADDQT010000031.1:0-12484 GCA_016781225.1 Actinomycetota bacterium | reverse complement strand
TAGCGGCGCGACCAGCCGGTCCCGTGCCGGCCAGGACCAGGGTCAGGGCATAGCTGGCGAGGCCCAATGCGGCGTCGGGGGTCTTCAGGTACTCATAGGCCTCACCCGAGGCGTCCACCCGCTCCGCATCGAGCCGCCAGGTGCGGGGCTCCGGCGGGCGGCGCAGGAGGCCGAACTGGTAGGCCGCCACTACCCCGAGCGAGCCCATGGCCGACAGGACCAGCGCGGATAGGCGCCGACGCTGCTCCAGGTAGTCGCCCGCGCCTCGCCGCAGTGCGTCGCTCACCTCCTCGGCGGCAGGCGTCGACTGGCGGCCGATCCCTCCTCTTCGCCCCCGTGCGTCCGATGCAGGCGGCCCTGATCGTCGCTGTCGAAGTCGCATTTGCCTCACTCCTGTCTTTGAGCAGGTCGACTCTTCGTTTCCTCGTCGCCGCTCAACGCGTTGTTAGCCCATCCCAACGGCGTCCGCTTTTCCAGAGCTCTACGAAGCAGCCAGTGAGGCCTGACACCTCTCGAGTCGGACGGTGACGCGCACGAGCGCGTGCGTCTCAGCCGGCCGCGTGCGGACGCTTTGGGAAATGCGACGCCCGGCCCAGCACGTCGGATGGCGTTCTAGTAGGAAGGGCTGCCTGTTCTCGCTCGTCAAGCCGCGCAGTCCTGTGCTCGACACCCTGGTCCGGGACCATCGAGAAATGCCGACCACGTATCCCGACGTCGGCGGCACACGGGCCGGCCTGCCGCCTGAGTACCACCACGTCCGTCAAGTGGTGGAGCTCGGTGGGGGAGACACGGTCTTTCAGCGCGCCGTCGAGGGGTTGCGCCAGTGGCAGGGACACCTGCTCGGCGGCGTCGACGTGGCCCCTCATGGCGCCCCGGTCGAGGAGGGCACCGTCTTAGCGCTGGCCGTTCGGATTGTGCCCGTCTACATAACCGTCGTCTGTCGGGTCATCTACGTGACCGAGCACCCGACGCAGTTCGCGTTCGCCTACGGAACACTGCCCCATCACCTGATCGAGGGGGAGGAGGCGTTCGTGGTGGAGCGCGATCACAACGACGCGGTGCACTTCTCGGTTGTGGCTTTCTTCAAGCCGCGGGGGCGAGCCATGCGCTCGGTCGCCCCGCTGGTGCACTTGATCGATCAACGCCTCGTCCAGCGCTACCTGAGGGGCATGCAGCGGCACGTGGCCCAAGGCCGTGAAGACCTCGGGCGCTGAGTTGTAGAGAGCCGAGATGGAGCGCGCCGTGCTTGTCACCGGAGCCACTCAGGTATCGGTCTGGAGACTGCCATCCACCTCGCCCGGCTCGGTTTCCGAGTCGTGGGCACCGCCCGCTCGAAGAACAAGCTGGCGTCCCTGACGAAAGCCGCAGATGAAGCCCGGGTGGCCGTGGAGGGCGTCGTGCTGGACGTGACAGATGCGGAAGCGTGCCGCAATGTCGTGGCCAGCCTGGAGCCGTGGGCGGTGGTCAACAACGCCGGCTACCTGAACCTCGGACGCATCGTCGACGTCCCACCCGAAGACGCCCTACGCCAGCCCGATGCCATGGTCGTGGGCCCCATGCGGCTGGCCCGGCTGGTGGTGCCGTCGATGCGCCGGCGCGGTGGCGGCCGGATCGTGAACATCTCTTCTGTCTCGGCACACACCACGGCGGCCATGGCCGGCTGGTACCAGGCCTGCAAGCATGCTCTGTCCGCCGTCACCGACGCCCTCCGCCGGGAGATGGCGGAGGGCAGCATCGATGTCGTGCTGGTGGAGCCGGGTGCGTTGCGCAGCCGACCCGGCGACGGCGGCCGAGGTATAGGCGACGCGTTGACGGCCGACAGCCCCAAGGCTCGGTACCGAGTGGGCGTGGCCCCAGTGGTCACGGACGCCCTCAACTTGTTCCTCCCTCGGAGACTCAAGGACCGCCTCGCCCGGGTCATACTCCGCGGCTAGTCGCAGCTGTCTCAGGTGGCTATACGTGGCGACGGCCACTGGTCGACGGACCCGTGCCTGGGGTATGGAGCGCGAGTTCTTTCCCAGGGAGGCCGAATGAGTGCAATCGAGGTCTTGAAGCAGGATCACCGCCGAGTGGAGCAGCTCTTCGGGCAGTATCGCGAAGCCGCCGCTTCGCCCGAGCGCAAGCAGGACATAGCCAACCAGATCATCCGCGAGCTTTCCGTCCATGCTGCTATCGAAGAAGAGATCTTGTACCCCGTGGTCCGCGAGGCCTTACCTGACGGGGACGAACTTGCCCAGGAAAGCCTCCAGGAGCATCACGAGGCCAAGCAGGTGCTCGCCGACCTGGACGGCATGTCGCCCGACGGCCCCGAGTTCGACCGGAGGGTGGGCCAGTTGATGAAGGACATCGAGCACCACGTCGAAGAAGAGGAAGGTGAGATGTTCCCGAAGGTGCAGCAGGCCCTCGACGAGGAGAGCCTGGCCGACATTGGTCGGGAGCTGGAGGAGGCGAAGAAGCGAGCCCCCACCCGCCCCCATGCGGGCGCTCCTGACCAGCCGCCTGGAATCAAGGTGGCTGGTCCCGCCGCCGCTCTGATCGACAGGCTGCGAGACAAGCTTCAGGGCCGGTCATAAAGTTTTTGTCACCTCTGTGGGGAGGCGACGTGAGCGTCAAACGGTGTCGGACGTGAGCACTCGCGGCGCCGCCGTCTAGCGAGATAGCGACATTGGCAACGACCGCGGCGGTGAGCCGTTCAGCCGAGCCCTGCTTGGACGAGCTCAGTGGCTATCGCACCGAGTTGAGCCGGTCGATGTCTTCGTCGTGACCACCCTGGCGCCGAAGGACCTCGTCGACCTTCTGCTCAATACGCAGCAGCTCCTCCTTTCCTTCCTGAAGAGGTAAGCCCCGAGGGCACCGATGAGTAGCGCCTGGAAGAAGAGCTCTGCGTATTCGGACTGCTGGTTCTCGAAGTACCCGGCCCAGTACTCGGTCCGGAATTCGTCCTCCTTGAACTCCTGGGCGTGCTGTTGGGCTTCGTGCTTCACCTGGTCGCGCAACGGGGTCGGGCATGCACCTGCGGGGCAATAGCCCTCTAGCGACGGGGGCGCTTCCCCAGAACGCCGACGCGATGTCCGAGAACGATCAGGACGACGGCGGCGGCGATCGCCACGACGGAGCCAAGAAGTTCAACTCGAAGATGTCACCGGTTCGAAGGGCGTTGGCGACAACACCGCCCACGACGGATCCGACAAGGCCGAGCACCAGGGTCATCGCCAGGCTCAGACGCTGACGTCCGGGGACAAGGTGCAGGTTCGAGCCGCTGGGTCTCTTGAGGAGCGTTCAGTCGCTGGTTCCTCACGTACGCCTTTCCGTTTCGCTTGCCGGACCCGGACCATCTGGCGGTGCTGATCCGTCCCGTCGTTGTCAGGGCTGCTGTCCACCTTCTCCCTCGTCCCAGGGGTCAGGCTGCCCTCAGCTTCGATGCGCTCGCTGCGACGAGCACACGGCGGTGTCCTTTCATCACCGCCGGGTTCGGAAGCGCCTCGTGGCGCTCGAAGTCGGCCACCCACTTGGCGTTGGGAGCCGTGGCGGTGAAGTCGCGGTTGATAGGTCCGGTGCCCGGACCGCCGCCGGGTCAGCCTTGGTGGTGAAGCGCTGCTTTGCTCGGCTGGCGCCCCGGATGCCCTCACGGCGCATCAGCCGAGCGACCTGGTCACGGCCGACGGCGAGACCAGCCTTGCGGGCGGCCCGACGGCGTGGTTCCCGCCCTCCGCTCTGACGATCGGCTAGGACAGGGGGCCAATCCGGGAAGGAGAAGAGTTCATGGCCATGGAAGACAGGGCTGGCGGAGTGGTCAAGGTGATCGAGCTGGTCGGCAGCTCACCCAGCTCCTTCAGCGACGCCGTTCGCAACGCGGTCAAGACCGCGGCCACGACGCTGCGCAACATCAAGGGGGTCGACGTGATCAGCAGCTCAGCCGACGTGGACGACAACGGCGACCTGGTGAACTACAAGGTCAACGTGAAGATCGCCTTCGTCCTCGAGGCCTCCGCGGCGGAGGCCGACGCCACCGGCTGACGCAGTATGCCCACCCACGGCGCTCTTGCCCACGGTCTACAGCGTTCGATGCCCTCATCGAAGTTGAGATGCTCATGGCCCAGCGGCGAGGAGGCCGGGAGAGGAGAATCAGGGGCGCAATGGAGCTTGGTGTGGTTGGGCTCTTGGCGGTGCTCGCCTTGGTCGCCGTCACCGTAGGGCTGGGTGGTGTCTGGGTGAGATCCAGATCAAGGGCGAGGAAGCTCGCAGATTTGCGCAGCATGGACGGGCAGCGGGTAAGACTCGGCCTGACGTTGGTCGGCAAGGGCTTCGTCATGGAGAACACCGGCGTCCTCAGGGTGGGGCCCAGTCCCGACGCTGTGATCCTTGAGGGAAGGAAGATTCGCTCGGTCTAGGTCGCCCAAGTGTGCTGGGTCGCCGACCCCGAGACCGGCCGTCACATCGCCGGCCCTTGGTAGGCCGGAAGCTCATCCCTATGGTTCTCAACGGCTGCTCTTACCTTCCTGCAGGTTGACCGGCCGCCGGTCGGTGGCCACGGCCGTGTTGTCGAACGTAAGTTGGCGTTCCGCCCACGGAGAAGGGAGACCTCGGTGCCGCATCACGCCAAGTCCATGCTCGACACCTACCCACGCTCGATCAACGTCGACACGCAGCTGCTGGCCGACACCATCGACGCCGTGTTCGAGTGCGCCCAGACCTGCAGCGCCTGTGCCGCCGCCTGCCTGGCCGAGGAGCGCGTCAGCGACCTGGTGAAGTGCATACGGCTCAACCTCGACTGCGCCGACATCTGCGAAGTGACCGGGCGCGTCATCAGCCGACCAGTCGAGTACGACGCCACTGTGTCTCAGGCCATCCTCGAAGCCTGCGCCCGGGTCTGCAAGAGCTGTGGCGACGAGTGCGAAGGTCACGGCGCCAACATGGAGCACTGCCGCGTATGCGCCGAGTCCTGCCGGCGCTGCGAGGAGGCCTGCCGGAAGCTCTTGGACGCCATGGCGGCCTGAGTGCCGCCGCTTGTCATCACCCGGCGGATCCCGCAACCGGTGACCCGCCGACCTGAGGTCAGCGACGTCGCAGCAAGTACCAGGCCAGCACACCCACGAGCGCGGCCAGCTCGGACCAGGCCAGGAGAACCACCAAGCCCTCGGTCATCGTCCTGGCCGGCGGTGCTCGTCGGGATGCACCATGGCCTGGACGCTGGTGCCGACAATCAGGCGCTTTCCCTCAAAGGAGGTGACGGCTGTCCACGGCACGTAAAGGGCCCGGCGAGCGAGCCGCCGCATGGCCCAGGCCAACAGTCGTGGTCCGGCCACTTGGCCATAGGCGTAGCCCAGCCGGGCTCCCACCGCCCCGGCGCGCAGCAGGATGCCGTCCACGACGAAGCGACGGTGGCCGTCTCCGTCGGTCACCTCTTGCAGGCGCACGTCGTGCACCTCTCCGAGCGCATTGTCATCCTCGTCGACGGCCCGGAGGCCGAGCATCTCACTGAGTCGCACGTCGTCCTCCCGGGATGCGGGTCACCACCTGGTCCCGCAGCCAGTGCTCCAACCGATTCGCCCCGGGCAGATCGGCCACGGGCACGCTCAAGCGGACGACGATGCCGATCTCGTCCACTTGCTCGAGGGGAACGACCAGAGCCTGGTCGGTGCCGGCCAGGCGGCTGGCGATGCCGGCCATGGCCCGCCCGACGAGACCCCCGATTCTCATCCCAAGAGCCTGGGGCCCGATGCGAAGAGCCCCGAGGACGGGAGCGCCCTTGGCGTCCATGACCAGCTCGAGGTCGTCGACCTTGCCCACCGGCCGACCGTCGCAGTCCAGCACCTGGCGATCGAGCAGCTCGAGCCCGGCGTCGAGGTAGCGGGCCATCTACAGACCCCCCTTGGTGGCGATCAGCAGCGGCACGGCGACAAGGGCGGCGGCCGAGACGACGAAGAGGTACACCACACCCAAGGCGTTGGCCAAGCGGCCGTTCACATGCTCGCCCAGATAGCGGCGGTCGTTGGCCACGATGAGGATGGGCAGGAACGTGAAGGGCAGGCTGGCCGCCCCGAGGTACACGGCGTAGATGGTGATGGTGATGGGATTGATGGTGGTGAGCGCCAAGGCGGTGGCGCCGATCAAGGTGGCGATGACCAGCACCGAGAACCGGGCCGCGCTGGTGGGGGCCATCGATTTTCCCCACGACCATCCGAAGTGCTGGGCCACGGTGTACCCCGAGGACAGCAGCGTTTCGAGCACCGAACCGAAGGTGGCGGCCACGATGCCGAGCACGGCGCAGGCCAGGCCCAGCTTTCCGAACGCCATCACCACGGGCAGCACCGACTGGCTCAGGTGCTCCACCTGGATGCCGGCGGGCTGCAGGGCCAGGGCGGCCACCGCCTGGATGCCGATGGCGAGGATGCCGCCGATGGGATAGCCGATGAAGACGTTGAGGCGGGCCTGGCCCAGGTCAGAGGTGGTCCAGCCATGCTCAACCGCACCCGATGAGAAGAAGAACACCTCATAGGGCGTCATCTGGGCCCCGAGCATCACCACGGCGTAGAAGAGGTAGGTGGGAAGGCCCTCGCCCGAGGGGACGCTGGGATGGGTCACGTCGTGCCACATGGCACCCCAGTCGGGGCCGAGTTGCCACACCGCCACCACGAACACGAACAGGAACAGCCCGACCAGGCCATAGAGGCGCTCCATGTGCTTGAAGGGCAGGCGCCACATGACAAAGAAGGTGACCAGGGCCACGAGTGGCACCCACAGCAGGTAGTGGACGTCGGTGGCGAGCTCGATGCCGAGAGCCACGCCGCAAAGCTCGGCCACCAGAGTCAGGGCGTTGAGCAGGTAGGAAACGACCACGTTGGCCAGGCCCAGCCGGGCGCCCATGCGCTCGCGGACCAGGTCGAAAACGGGTCGCTGGGTGATGGTGGCCACCCGACCGGCCATCTCGGAGTACACGGTGATGCCGATGACGGCCACAACGGTGACCCACACCATGGCCAGACCGAACCGGGCGCCGATGAGGGCGTCGGTGACAAGGTCGCCGATGTCCATGAAGCCGCCGATGGCGGTGAACACGCCGAGGGCAGCCCCGAGGACGCGCTTCACCCCGCTGCCAGGTGTTCGAAGCGAGCCAACTTGGAAGAGAGACGAGGCAGGTCGGCGGCCAGCTCGGATAGGCGTTCGCCATCGCCCTGGTAGGCGGCGATGCGCAGGGCCGCCAGTGAAGAGGTGGATGAGTCGAGCACGGAGCTCAACTCCTCACGCAGGTGCTGAATCCGCCTACTGGGCGGCTGCACCCGCTTGAAGGATTCGGCAATGCTGCTGGCGTCGACCTCGGCCTCCGACAGGACAAGAGAGGAGTAGCGGCCGGGCGCCTTTCCTTCAGCTGCCGCCCGGGTTACCAGCCGGGCCGTCTCCACTGCAGACCGGGTCGCCTCCGCGGCATTGGCCACCTTCTGCCGGTAGTCGCCGTCGGAGCGAGAGGGACCGACACAGGCCCCGGCCAGGATGAGCACCGCCAGGCTGACGAGTCCACGCCTGCTCGTCTCCTGCACCTTGTGTCTCCTCCTGATGAGGTCCCGATTGCGTCAATATCACTTTGCTGTCGCCATTCTGGCTGTCGTCGTGTCAGGCCTGCGCAGTGCGAGTCAATGCGCCTGCCCTTGCCTTCGGACTGCCTGCCCGGCGGGCCAAGTCGGCAGCCAGGGGCTCGCCGGTCCGATCGCGCATCGTATTGACGCCGAAGACCCGAAGCCGAACCGTACGGGGACCGCGAAGACTGCCCCAGTTAGGGCCAGTCCCCGATCGGGGTAGGTAGATTCTGAGCGAAAGGGAGGGATCGATGGCTCGTAACAGCATCAAGGACGAGAAGCAGTACGAGGCGCTCCGAGAGAAGGGCGCCAGCAAGGAGAAGGCCGCCCGTGTCGCCAACGCTTCGGCGGGATCGTCCCGCTCCACCACGGGCAGCAAGGGCGGGCAGTCGGGGAAGTACGAGGAATGGTCCAAGGAGCAGCTCTACGACAAGGCCCAGCAGGTGGGGATCGAAGGCCGCTCGTCGATGACCAAGTCAGAGCTGGTCGACGCCCTACGCAATCACTGACCTCTGCACGTTCTGGAGACGAGAAGCCGGAGAGCCATGGCACAGGTGAGGGCAGCCGACCTCGCACTATGAAGACCATCGACGAGGCTGCGCTGCCCATCTACAGCTGGGCCCCTGACCTCGAAGAGGGCGCTGTACGCCAAGCCCTCAACTGCGCCAACCTTCCGGTGGCCTTTCACCACGTGGCGGTGATGGCCGACGGGCATCAGGGCTGCGGCGTTCCCATCGGCGCTGTGGTCGCCCTGGAAGACGCCATCTCGCCCTATGCCGTGGGCAACAACATCGGCTGCGGCATGGCCCTCGTGCCCACCAGCGTCAGCCGCGCCGAGCTGCTGTCCCCGGTGAAGACCAGAAGCGGGGCGGCCGGTGCGGTGGCCAGGGACGACATCATGGGCTGGGTCCAGTCAACCGTGCCCGCCGGCCAGGAGGGCCATCGTGGCTCGAACGCCATCGACGCCGGCGTCGAGGCTCTGGTCGACGACGCCTTCGAGGCCATGGTGGAGGCCTCGTCGCTTACCGGGACCCCCCTTTCCACCAGCCAATCCCCCGACGCCGAAAGGGGGCAGCCGCTCAGCCGGGACGTCCTTCTGGCCCGGGGACGGGCTCACGCCGGCACGCTGGGATCGGGGAACCACTTCCTCGAGTTGCTCTCCGGTCCCGACGACGCGTGTGGGTCATGCTCCACTCCGGCTCCCGAGGGGTGGGAAGTCTGGTGTGCAACAACCTCCACCGCAAGGCCCTCGCCTACTGCGACAAGACCGGCGTCGACCTGCCCGATCCGGGACTGGCCTGGTTGCCGGCGGGCGACAGCGAGGAGCGCTGGCCCAGGGTGGGCCGGTACTACGAGCGGGCCCTGGGCGCGGCCCTGGGCTACGCCGAAGCGAACCGCCGCCTCATGCTGGAACAAGCCGCCGCTGCGATCGAGCGTCACTTCCCGGCCGCCATGCGCTGGGACGAGGCGGTCAACATCCACCACAACGACGCCACCTGCGAGCGCCACTACGACACTGACGTGTGGGTCCACCGCAAGGGGGCGGTCAAGGCGGCCGCCGGCCAGGCCACCATCACCCCGGGTCGATGGGCGTCGGTGCCTACCTGGGCCGGGGAAGGACAACGCCGAGTCGTTCCGCTCGTGCAGCCACGGCGCCGGGCGGGTGCTCAGCAGGGGTAAGGCCCGGCGGGAGCTCGACCTGCAAGCCCAGCTCGACCTCATCAAGGAGGCGGGGGGCAAGGTGTTCGTCTCCAACAAGGAGGCGGTGCTCGATGAGATGCCCGGCGCCTACAAGGACCTCGACGAGGTCATGGACCATCAGAGCGACCTCGTGGAACGCGTACGGCGCCTCATGCCGCTGGCCACCTACAAGGGAGCCGAGAAGGGCGGCCGGCGCCGTGGCCGCGGGCGACAGGAGCCGGAGGCAGAGCGCTAGGAGTGGCTCGCTTCGCAGACCGCACTGACGCCGGTCGGCGACTGGCCGAACGGTTGGGCGCCTACCGTGGGCGCTCCGGTGTGGTCGTCCTCGGCCTTCCCCGGGGCGGCGTGCCGGTGGCATATCAGGTGGCCACGGCCCTCCAGGCGCCCCTTGACGTGTTCGTGGTGCGCAAGCTGGGCGTGCCTGGCGCGAGGAGCTCGCCATGGGCGCCATCGCCAGTGGCGGCGTACGAGTCCTGAACGACCGGGTGGTGGCCGGCCTGCGCTGGTCCCAGCAGGACTTGGAGGCCGCCACCTTGGCTCAGCAGCAGGTTCTCGAAAGCCAGGAGGCGGCCTACCGCGGCGATCGACCTCCTCTGGGGTGGTGGACCACACGGTGATCCTGGTCGACGACGGCCTGGCCACCGGGGCCAGCATGCGCGCCGCCCTCTTGGCCCTCCGCCAGCGCCAGCCGGCTTCTCTCGTGGCCGCCGTGCCCATCGGCGCACCCCAGACCTGCCAGCAGTTGGAGCAGGAGGCCGACGAGGTGGTGTGCGCCTCGAGCCCGGAGTCCTTCATGGCGGTGGGGATGTGGTACGAGGACTTCTCCCAGACCAGCGACGAAGACGTCCGTGAGCTTCTAGCCAGGGCCCAGCAAGACGCTGAGGCGACCAGAGGGCCACTTCTTGAAGCCTGAGGATCGCCAGTTGGGAGCTCCGGCTGGCGTGGTCGGAGGTGAAGCGGTTGTGCTGACGGGTTCCCACCAGGGACTACGACCGGCTGCTGGAGACGATCGCTGACGCCCGCTTCGTCCTGCTGGCGAAGCCTCTAACGGCACCGAGGAGTTCTATACCGATGAGGCCGCCGTCAAACCAAGTGTCAGCTCGAACACGTTCGTCTCCTATCACTTCAGCCGGTCAATGGCCGAGCGGCTCGGGCCTCCAGACTCGTAGTGACGAGAGCACCGTCCGCGCCATATCTGCCTAGGCGCGTGCTGGGACATAGGTAGGCCGCCCAGAACATGCGCCCAGATCGCCGCCCGACTTCGGACACGAGTGCGGCGCGAGGTAACACGCCTGATCCGTCCGGGTGTCGCCGGTGAGCGAACTCGTGCGGCCAAGCCGCTCAGCCGGTTACCTCGCACCAGCGTGTTCGCCGAACCGGCGTTGGAAGGGCACCCCTGACGTGGGGCCCGGCGGAACGTTATGGGGTAGTCGCCCAGCGGCCGTTCGCCGATTCCCGGCGGTTGTTGTTTCATGGAGCGAGCGTTGGGGGATGCCGCCCGTCGGGAAGCGCTACCCGTAGTGGGCGCTCTAGACCAACGGCTCGTCCCTTGCGGCTTCCGACAGGGCGATGCGGCCGCGCTCGGCTCAGCAAGGGCGGGTGCCTCAGATGAGCTTCTGACGTCCTAATGGGAGTGGCTTGTCCCCGCTCCTCCGCTCAGGCAGGCTTCTTCACGGTGATGGTCGTTCCGGTGGAGTCTCCGTCTGGGTCGGTGTTGGCGCCAGGCTCGTAGTTGAGCGTGCCATGGGCGAGGGCGTCGACCTTAAAGGTCAGCGACTCGGTGCTCTTGCGAATGCGCGGGCTCGTCACCGCACAGCTGCCCGTGGCGTCGGTTGTGCACGTCCCCGCCGAGGCCAAGGTGGTCCAGGTGCCGTCCACCTTGGCGTCGGACACCGGATTGCCGGCGCCATCGGCCACTGTGAGGGTCACGGTGGCGAACCACTCGTTCTTGATGCTCTCGGCGGTACCGTCCAGGTCGCCGACATGCATTGTCGTCGAGCCCCCGGTGTCCCCGCTGCCACCGCTGTTGTCGACGGTGACGCTGATGCTGTCGCTGGCCGTCTGCCCGGTGGTGTCGGTGGCGACCGCCGCCAGGGTGTGGGCGCCGTCATTCGCGGTAGTGCTGTCCCACGTGATCGCCCACCCGTCGGTGGCGTCGCTGTCGAGGGTGAGACGGGAGCCGTCGAGCAGGAACTCGACTTGGGCGACGCCGGTGTCGTCGGTTGCGTTTGCAGCCACCGTCACTGCGGTGCCCGACACGGTGCTGCCGTCGGCGGGCGATGAGAAGCTCACGGCTGGGGCCGAGTCACCGTCGGAAGCGGCCATCTTTGCCGACACGTTGCTCCGGATGGTGGGCAACTGAGCGAAGAGGTTCTCCCCTGGGCACTCCGTGGCCGTCCAGTCGAGGTGCCCTGAGATGGTGTCCACCAGCTTCTGATCGCCGTTCACCGGGTTGACGTAGAACACCTCGCCCGTCGGATCCATCGAGTGTCGGAGCCCGAGCTCGGTCAGGACGTCCTCGAGGGCCGTCGCCGACGCCGCCTTGGGCTCGCCACCGGTGCGGGGATGGTCTGTGAACTCGCCGAGGAGCGCCAGCCCGAGGTTGCCCGAGTTCGCCCCGCCCGTGTGAGCCGCCGTCGTCATCTCGTCGAACACACCGTCGCCGTCGAGGTCGGTGGTCTCATGGGCGAAGTCGGAGCCGTCGCCTCCTTCGAGCTCGCACGAAGCGCTCCTCGTTCCCGACCAGCGGCCCTCGTAGACCACACCGCTCTCGTCGACCAGGTAGTGGTAGCCGATATCGCCCCAGCCGTTGTCCACTGCGTGGTAGCGGTAGATGGCCCGCACAGTGGACTCGGGGTCGGAGTCGTTGTTCTTGGTGGCGGTGTGGTGGACGGTGGCCACCTGCACGGGGTAATGGGTGGGCGGCCACACCTCGGTGCCGTCGGCGTCGAACCGGAGGCTCTCGTCCGCACCCCAGTCAGCGCGTGATAGGCACTTGGCACTTGGGATCGCACCTGCGGTCCCTCCCCTGGCCTCACCTACACGCACCAGGGGGCCATCCGTGGTGTTGATCGCCGCAGCCTGGGGGCGGACGGCGTCGCCAGGGACCCCTCGGACCTGGTACGCCTCGGCATCGCCACCGGCCACCAGACCGCTGGCCCACTGGCCTTCACCGCCGGCTCCGACGCCGGCAGCGCCGTCCTCGATCA
>JADDQT010000215.1 GCA_016781225.1 Actinomycetota bacterium | reverse complement strand
TGCCCCGCCAGGTGGCGGCCCGGCTCGCACGCCCCGTGCAGCTCACGGTCCTGGCCAGGTCCGGGGCCCGGGTCGACGAGGTCATCGGGCGACAACTCCCGCGGGTCGCCTCCCTCGATCCCGATGTCGTCGTCCTCAGCGTGGGGGCCAACGACGTGGTGCACTTCACCTCGAAGGACAGCTTCACCAGCAGGTACCGCCGCCTCCTGGACCAGCTGGGGCCGACCCCGGTGATCGCCCTCGGGGTCCCCGACATGGGCGCCGCTCCCCGGTTTGTCCAGCCCCTCAGAGCAATCGCCGGTTGGCGGGGACGGGCCCTGGACGGTCAGATCCGCCAAGAGGTGGCCGGCCGAGACGGCACCCGGTACGTCGACATCGCAGGACGGACGGGCCCTCCCATGCGCCGAGACCCCGACCGGTACTTCGCCCTGGACCGGTACCACCCCAACGGTGCCGGTTACGGGCTGTGGGCCGACGCCGTGCTGGAGGTGGCGCGAGCCCTGCCCCTCGATCCCGTAGATCCCGGCTGATCCCTGGCCTCACCCACTGCCCACAGCACGAGGGGGATCTGCAAGGGAAGCCGGAGCCAAGCCGCCACCGGCGAGTCCAACGGCCATCTCGCGCCCTCCAGACCGCCGTCGAGGGCCATCTGCACGTTGGCGGGGAAGACCAGCACCATGAGGCAGGCCACCCACCAGGCCCCGAGCCTGCGCGTACGCCGCGTCGCCAGGAGCACCCCGCCGACCACTTGCGCCGCCCCGCTGAGCGACACCCAGGCGCCCGCGTCTCCAAGGACATGAGGAACGATGCGCTCGTACATCCGCGGAGTCACGAAGTGAGCGGCGCCGGTGGTGACCATGAGCCCGGCCAGCCAGTAGCGATGGGGCCGGCGCAGTCTCATCCGCCGGCCTCGAGGCCCGCCTCCAGGCCCTGCTCCAGGACGCGTTCGAAGGCGTCCTCGTCGAGGATCGGGACACCGATCTCGGTGGCCTTGGCCAGCTTGGCCGTCCCCGGTGACTCGCCCACCACCACGGCGGCCGTCTTCTTGGAAACGGTCCCCGGCGCCTTCCCTCCGCGGGCCTTGATGGCCTCCTCGGCAGCCTCACGCGACCACTGCTCGAGGGTGCCGGTGACCACCAGGGAGACGCCGGCGAGGGTCTGCGGCACGTCCGGCGCGCCCGGACCCTCGAAGTGCACGCCCGCGGCACGCAGCTTCTCGACCACCGCCCGGTTGCGCTCGTTGTCGAAGAACTGCCGCACGCTGGCGGCGATGGTGGGGCCCACCCCTTCCACGGCGGCCAGCTCGTCCGCCGACGCGGCCATGATGCGGTCGAGGTGGCCCATCGACCGAGCCAGCACCCGGGACCCCGTGGAGCCGAGGTGGGCGATGTTGAGGCCGGCCAGCAGGTTGGCGAGCGGGCGCTGCTTCGAGCGCTCCACCGCCTCCCTCAGGTTGCGGACGGAGATCTCGCCGAAGCCCTCGATCTCGCCCACCCGGTCGTAGTCGAGGGTGTAGACGTCGGCCACGTCGTCGAGCAGGCCCAGGTCCACGAACAGGCGCACGGTGCGCTCCCCGAGCCCCTCGATGTCCATCGCGCCCCGTGAGGCGAAGTGCTCGATGCGGCCGTAGCGCTGCGCCGGGCACTCGAGGTTGGTGCAGAAGGTGTCGCTCACCCCGGGCAGGCGCACCAGCGGGCCGGCGCACACCGGGCACTGCGTGGGGAAGGTCCACTCGGGCAGCCCCTCGGGTCGGAGCGACAGCACCGGGCCCACCACCTCGGGGATGACGTCACCGGCCTTGCGTACGATGACCGTGTCACCGGGGCGGACGTCCTTCTTCCGGACCTGGTCCTCGTTGTGCAAGGTGGACAATCCCACGGTTGACCCACCCACGAACACGGGCTCCAGCTCGGCGAACGGCGTGGCCTTCCCCGTGCGGCCGATCGAAACCATGATGTTGCGGAGGAGCGTGGTGCGCTCCTCGGGCGGGAACTTGAAGGCGACGGCCCACCGGGGTGCCTTGGACGTGGCGCCCAGCTCCTGGCGCTGGGCCAGATCGTCCACCTTCACGACCACGCCGTCGATCTCGTAGTCGAGGTCGTGGCGGTGCTCGAGCCAACGACCGCAGAAGCCGTAGACCTCGTCGAGGCTCCCGAGGGTGGTGACCTCGGGGTTCACCGGCAGGCCGAGGCCCTTCAGGTAATCGAGGGTCTCCGAGTGGCGGGCGAGCACCGGCCCTCCCTCGATGGTGCCGGCCTGGTAGGCCCAGAAGCCGAGGCGGCGCGAGGCGGTGATGGCCGGGTCCTTCTGGCGGAGCGACCCCGCCCCGGCGTTCCGGGGGTTGGCGAAGAGGCGACCGCCCTCCTCGGCCTGGCGCTGGTTCAGCTGCTCGAAGGCGGGCAGCGGCATGTAGATCTCACCGCGCACCTCCAGCAGCCGCGGGGAGTCGCCGTCCAGACCGTCCGGTATTGCATCGATGGTGGCCACGTTGGGCGTGATGTCCTCCCCCCGCCGCCCGTCGCCCCGGGTTGCGGCCCGCACGTATCGGCCGTCCTCGTACAGCAGCGACACGGCCACGCCGTCGATCTTGAGCTCGCAGACGTAGTCCACGCCGCCGGAGATGAATCGCTCCATTCGCTTGCCCCACGCCAGCAGCTCCTCGAGCGAGACGGCGTTGTCGAGCGACATCATCGCCACCAGGTGCTCGACCTCGGCGAAGAGGACAGAGGGGGGAGCGCCGACGGTCTGCGTGGGCGAGTCGGCCCTGGCGAGCTCGGGGTGGGCCTCCTCGATTCTCGCCAGCTCTCGGACCAGGGCGTCGTACTCGGCGTCTGTGATCTCTGGCTCGTCGAGCTGGTGGTAGCGGACGTTGTGATGCTCGATCTGGCCCCGGAGGTCCTCGGCCCGACGGACGGGATCGTCGCTGCACGGCATCGGCTGGACCTTAGGCTCTCGGATTTGCGCCGGACCGCCATGTCGTCGACCTTCGAACGCCTCCTCCCCTGGCTCGTACGAGCAGTGTGGGCGTCGCTCCCGTTCACGGTGGGGCCGGCCCTTGCTGCGGCACTCGACGGCCGTAGCCGGCCGGTCCAGGCCACGGCATCGGTCCTCCTCTGGGGAACCTGGACCGCAGTCCTGCTGGCCACCCTGGTGCCACATCCCATCGGGTTGACCGCCCTGCGCAGCTCCGCTCCGGCTGTGCTCGGGGCCGCGGTCGCCGCGGCGGCGGGAGGGCACGGCTCAGCACTGTCCCTGGCGACGGCCGGGCTGGTGATGTTCCTCGCCTTCCTGCCCGAGACGGGGATGCTCTTCGTCAACGGCCCCGCCTACCCGAACGAAAGGCGCCTGCCGCTACGGGTCCCCGGGGCCCTTCTCTTCGGGATCCTTCCCGGTGCCTGGCTGCTCGCCGTGGCCGCGCCCTCGGCCGCCCTGTTCCTGCTGGCCTCCCGGAGGTGGGTTGCCGGCGCGGCGGTACTGGCCATGGGCCTGCCGCTGGCCGCCACGCTGTTCCGCTCGCTTCACGGCTTGGCCCGGCGCTGGGTGGTCTTCGTGCCGGCGGGGCTGGTCCTCCACGACCCCCTCTCGCTGACCGACCCCGTCCTGTTCCGCCGGCAGGTGATCGAGTCGCTCCGCCCGGCCCGGGCAGGGAGCAAGTCTCTGGACCTCACCCAGCGCGCCCCCGGTCTGGCCCTGGAGCTGGTGCTGCGCGAGGAGTCGGTGCTCATGCTCGCCGAGCCCCGCAACCGCTTGGGCCGGAGCACGACCGTCGACCGCCTCCTGTTCACCCCCACCCGACCCGGCGCGGTGCTCCGAGAGGCGAGCACCAGGCGGGTGCCGACTGGCTGAGGAAGCTCTCAGGTGGCGATGCCACTGCCGAGGACGCGGTCGCCCTCGTACAGCACCACCGTCTGGCCGGGCGCCACCCGTCGCTCGGGCTCGCGGTAGCGCACGCCGCCGCCCATGAACACTGCAGGCCGAGACCGCCCATGGGCGCTCGACTGCACCTCCACCTGCCGGCCGGCCACCAAGGCCTCGTCCACCCAGCACAGGTCGGTGAGGGCGATCTCCTCGGTCTCCAGCTCGTGGACAGGGCCCACAACGACACGGGCCGAGGCCACGTCGACCGCCAGCGCATA
>JADDQT010000449.1 GCA_016781225.1 Actinomycetota bacterium | reverse complement strand
CGCTCGCGATCCAGGGGCGCTGCTGCCCAGGCACAAGCAGGCCACCGAGCGCCAGCTGGCCCTGATGCGGCGAATCTCCTTTGGCCCCCTGGCGCCCGGGGCGCCATTGCCGAGCGGGCTTCGCTTCACCGGTCAGAGGGTGGCGGGCAGCGCGTCGTGGTACGGACCGGGCTTCAACGGCCGGCCCACCGCCAGCGGGGCCATCTACGACCAGGAGGGGTGGACGGTGGCCAGCAAGGAGCTGCCCCTCGGCACCCTGCTGCTGGTCGGCCGGGGTGACCGCAGGGTGCTGCTCCTGGTCAACGACCGCGGGCCCTACGTCGGTGACCGGGTGCTGGACCTCAGTGCTGCCGCAGCCCGCGCCGTGGGGTTGGGCGGCGTGGGACCGGTTACGGCTGACGTGGTGGCCTCAGGCTGAATCGCCTTCCTCAGTGGGGCGCTTGGGCTCGCTGCTCTTGGTGAGCAAGCCCAACTCGCGCTCGAAGTCGTCCACGTGCTCGAAGCCCTTGTAGACGCTGGCGAAGCGTACGTAGGCGACTTCGTCCAGGACACGGAGGCGGTCCAGCACGGCCCATCCGACCTGTTGACTGGAGAGCTCCGGCCCGTCGAGGCGCAGGGCCTCCTCCACCTCGCCGGCCAGAGCCTCCAACTGCTCCACGCCCACCGGTCGGTTCTTGGCCGCGGCCCGCAGACCGGCCACCACCTTGGCCCGGTCGAAGGGCTCCCGCCGGCCGGAGCGCTTGACCACCGACAGAGGTGCCTCGTCCACCCTCTCGTAGGTGGTGTACCGGCGGCCGCAGGCCAGACACTCGCGTCGACGCCTGATGGCGGCGCCCTCGTCCGCAGTGCGCGAGTCGACCACCTTGTCCTCGGTACCGGCGCAAGATGGGCAGCGCACGTTTGCACGGTAGTGCACCTTCGGTCGGGATCAGCCGTCTGCGGGCAGAGCGATGCGCTCGCCCACCCGGAGCGGCACCCCCCGGCGCTGAGCGGCCAGACGATCCACCACCGGACGCACGTCACCGTCGGGCCGCAACCGGCGGGCAATGGCCCACAGGGTGTCTCCCTGCCTCACCACGTAGGCCCCCGGCCGAGCGGCTTCGGTGCTCGCGGCGGCGGTTCTGCTCCCAGCCCTCGGCGCCTCGGGCGCGGCGTGGGAACCGCCCA
>JADDQT010000030.1:3538-12940 GCA_016781225.1 Actinomycetota bacterium | reverse complement strand
AGGAGCAGGAGCAGGAATGGCCATGGACCGCTTGAACTCGGCCAGAGCGGGCTTGGCACTGGCATCGCGGCGCTGGAGGCCGAAGTTCGCGCCGAGGTCGGCAGGGTTGTTGCCAGTGTCGCGGAACGAGTACCAGAGCAGGGGCCCGGCCCAGGGCTTGGTGGCCCATTCGGCAACACCCTCCTTGACGAAGCGGGCCTGGTCCGCCTCGCTCACCGCCCGTCTGTGGGTGCCTGTGGGCGCTCCGTACTCGGTGGCCCAGATCTTCTTGGCCCCGTCGCCGTTGGCCACCATGATGTCGTAGGTCTTCGGCATGGAGCTCCACTGGTTCCAGTCCCCGACCGCCGAGATGCCATAGGGCCAGGCGTAGGGGTGCATGCCCACGGCATCGAAGCTGGCCCCGCCACCGGCCTGGTACAGGCGGGAGAGGAAGGTGCGGGGCGAGATGTGCCTGCCGTCGGAGAGGTCAGCGGCGGGAGCCAGCCCGGCACTGATGACCACCGCCTTGGCATCGACGGAGCGGATGGCCGCGGCGGCGCCGCGCAGCAGGGTTGCATACTGAGCCACGTTGGGCTTGGGCTGCCAGAACTCGTCGATGTTGGGCTCGTTCCAGATCTCCCAGTGGTGCACGCCCAAGGGGGCGTAGCGGCGAGCGGCGGCCTTGACGAAGGCGGCATAGGTCGAAGGGTCGGTGGGCGCGTGCTTGTCCGTCGTGCCGGCGGGACGCGCCCAGGTCGGGGTGTATGCCGGAGTGGCAAGGATGCGAAGGCCCCGAGCCCGGGCCTTGTTCACCACCCGGTCGATGTAGGTCCATCGGTAGTTGCCACGAGTGGGCTCGGCCGAGGCCCAATCGAATTCGAAGCGCAGCCACTTGGCTCCAGTGGCCACCATGGCGTCGAGATCGGCGTCCACCTCGGCGTCGCTGCCCCACAGAAGCATCCAGCTTGTCTGGGCAAAGCCGGCGGACTGGCCCATCGTCGGCGTCTCGGCACTCGCTTCTGGCGCCTTCAGGACCTGCACCGAAGCCGTGACGATGCTGATCATGACGGCGAGAGCGGCGACTCTGGCCAGGGCGGACCGGGTCCTTATCATCTCTTCTCTCCCTCGTGGTACGACCCACCGAGGGCGAAGAGCCCCCCATTCGGTAGCTCGGCTGCCTTTCCGGAACGTCCGGGGTCAGGCCCGTGGCTTTGCGCTCTCCGGATCTCTCCGGGATTGCCGTTTCGTGGGTTCGTGTCTCGAATCAGTTATCGGCGCCGGCGCCGCCTGCTTGAGGCGAATTGCACTCAGCGAGGCGCTCCGACATCGGGGAGGAGGGCGCGCGAGCCACCCGGGCGGCCGGGGCCACCGGCTATGTCACGTTGAGGGTGAGGTCTAGGGTGAGGAGCGGCGCTGGCGGCCCTGCAGCTCCGAGAGGGGACGAACCTGGACCGGATCGGCGACCTCCACCCTGCGGTTGAGCCCCGACAGGTCGAGCTCGAAGTGCAGGCGGGTCCCCGCCAGCGGCCCCAATGCCTGCTGCAGACCCTCGAGATCGCCGGCCGCAAAGACGATGTCCATCCGCAGCCGGCGCAGGAGGTGGTCCTCCTTGCCCGTGACCACCTCGAGGGTGCTCGACCGCACCGCCCGCTTCACCCGGTTGGCGCTGGCGGGGTCCACCGGCCGAAGCCCCTCCTCGGGGGCGGCGCCCACCTCGACGGCCATGGCCACGATGTCGCTGAGGGCCTTCACCACGTCCACCGCGCCCGTGACCCGCTGCACAGGGGTCCCGTCGAGCCGGCCGCCGTCGCTGACAGTCGGCCCGACGGCCCACTTCGCCAGGTCCAGCCGCCGGAGCCCGACTCCCCCATCCATGGGTGCCTCCTTGGCACGAAGCGGCTCCACCTGGTCCGGGGGCAGCTCCTAGGCCTTGCCGTCGACCTCCAGGAACGCTCTTTGCCCAGTGGAGACGAACGTCGTCGGCTCTAGGGCCGCGCCCACCACACGGGTGCGGCGCAGGCGGGCCACTGGTAGCTCGCCGGCGGCCGAAGGAACCGAGAAACGGGCCCGCCACCTCGAAGCCCACCGGTCGGCCTTCGCCTTCGGCGCCGGCCGTGGCCGTCATGGCCATTCGCAGCTCGACGCTCCGGACCTTGGCCAAGCCGGCGGTGGCGTCTTCGAGCACCGACTCCCCGCCTCCCCCGCACCCGGTGCCAGCGCAGCGCCCGGCGCATCAGGAACCCGGGACCGTGGTGGAGGTAGTGCTGGTAGTGGAGCTCGACGTGGTGGTGGGCCGAGACGTCGACGTCGTGGAGGTGACCCGCCCCCGCTCCGTCGTAGTCGGGGTCGACGGTCCGGGCGGCCGAGTGGTGCCCTGCTCCCTCTCCTCGTCGCCCTCCCGACCGATCGGGACCAGCTGCGTGGTCACCACGTCGCGGAGCTCGGCCGTCAGTGTCTTGACCCGTGCCTGGATCTCGATGCTGCTGAGCTCGCTTCGGCGAAGGTCCTGGAGCTGGCGGCGGATCTCGGCGATCCTCCTCCTGCCTTCGGCGCTGAGCCTCACCGGGCCGTCGGTGCTGAGCACCAACTGGTACGCCGAGGCCAGGGTGTCGCACTCGGAACACTCCTGGTTGATGGCGATGGCCAGCTTCTCAGGCGTCACCGTGGTGGGGTCGCTCATGATTAGCACGACCTGGATGGCGATGGCCACCGTCTGGCAGTCGCTGCAGCTGGCAAAGGCCACGGCCGCGTTGGCACTGTCCACGGTGTCGGACGCCACCCGGTTGACGTGGAAGGCGAGGCGGAACACGTCACTGCCGTCCTTGGTGTTGACGGCCACTGCCGCCCATCTCGATCATTTCTCCCGGACGACCGACGGCGTGGCCCTGACCGGACGCGACAAAGCCGTTCCCGTAGGAACGGCTCGTGCGCACAGCTGTGGACTGACTACTAGAGGATCTCGCGGTCGCGTACCACTACGCGATCGCCAGCCGCCCCACGACGACCGTAGGGGCTGAAGCTGCTCCAGAACAGGAGCGACGCCACGAGCCCGATGGCCCCCACGATCATGAGGATCACCCCGACGGTCTGAAGGTCCAGGCCGCTGAAGGTCACTTCGACGGCGAAGGCGAGGATGGCGCCCAATGCGATGAGGAAGATGCTGACACCTATGCCCATAACTTCACCTCCCTTCGAGGCCGCTTCGGGGTGATGGTGCCCATTTACCGGGACCGCCAAACCAGCCCACACGGTGACTAGGGCGATCCCCCGAGGTCACTGAGATGTGCCCTCACCACCGCCAGGTCGGCCACGAAGGCCTCCATCTCCCTGGCCCGGGCCTCCTCGTCGGGTGCCCGCAGGATCGACGACGGGTGCACCGTGGCCAGGATCCTCGGAGCTCGTTCCCACGCCAAGAACTGCCCGCGCTGGCGGGTCACCCGAAAGCTGGGCCCGAGGAGCGCCTGGGCCGCGGTGGCACCGAGGCACACCACCACCGCCGGTCCAACCAGGTCGATCTCGCTCTCGAGCCAGGGCCGGCAGGCCCTGATCTCCTCGGCGCCGGGCTTCTGGTGCAGTCGGCGCTTACCCGCCGGACGCCACTTGAAGTGCTTGACGACGTTGGTCACATAAGCCTGGCGCCGGTCGATCCCCGCGTCGTGCAGAGCACGATCCAGCAGGGCGCCCGCCGGCCCCACGAACGGCTCGCCATCGAGGTCCTCGCGGTCACCGGGCTGCTCTCCCACCAGCATGACGGTGGCACCGGCCGAACCCTCACCGAACACCGTTTGGGTGGCGTTGCGGTAGAGGTCACAGGCCTGGCAACCGGCGGCCAGCGACCGTAGCTGCTCCAGCGAGGCGCCCTCCGGGATCAGCTCGCGCGCCGTGCTCACCCTCCGATTGTGGCCCATGGCGCGGGCGCGGGTGAGAGACCCAGGGCTGACCGGTGGGTCAGAGGTAGCCCAGGGGGTTGACGGGCGTGCCGCCCAGCCGGACCTCGAAGTGCAGGTGAGGGCCGGTGGAGAAGCCGGTGGATCCCACGGCGCCTATGACCTGCCCCGCGGTGACGGTGGCGCCCACGGCGACGTACACCGCGCTCTGGTGGGCGTAGAGCGTGGCCAGGGAGTTGCCGTGGTCGATCACCACGGTGTTCCCGTAGCCGCCTCGGGGTCCGGCGTAGACGACCGTGCCTCCTCCCGCCGCCATGATGGGCGTGCCGGTGCTCCCACGGAAGTCCACGCCGTTGTGCATGCGTACCGTTCCGAAGATCGGATGCACCCTCGGGCCGAACATCGAGCTCAGGGCGGCACCGCCAAGGGGACGGCGCAGGACGCCGCTGCCCGTAGGGGCTGCGCTGGCGTTCCCTGCACGACCGGTCTGCACGCCCTGCAGCAGGCCCGTCACCGAATCCGAGTCCCCTCGCAGGGTTGCGATCTGGGCCTCGAACTCACCGACCCGGGCTCGAACCCCGTCCAGCACCGCCTGCCGACCGGCCTCCTCGCGGGCCACCTCACCTCTGGTGGCGACCAGCTCGGAGTGAACCGCTTCCAGGGCCGACCGGCGGGCCACCACCTCGTCGCGCTGGCCCTTGGCCTCGTCCCTGCGTGCCTCCACCGACACCTGCAGGCCCGCCGTCGTGTCACGGAGGCTGCGGAAGCGCTCGACCACTCTGCCGCGGGCCTCGGCCACCGACTCCAGGTAGCTGCTCGTGGCGGCCAGCTCCCTCAGGTTGGCCGAGCGGAGCAGGGATTCGGCGGCGCTGGCCGACGGGTTCCCCAGGTACGCGGAGACCGCCTGTGACCGGAGATCCGCCTGCGCTGTCGTGAGCCGTTCCCTGGCATCCCCGAGCTCCATCTGGGTCCGGACGAAGTCCGCCTGCACCGTGTCCAGACGGGCCTCGGCCGCCTCGGCCTGGCTGCGCACGGCTGCCAGCTGGCCGTCGAGCTCCCCCACCTTGGCGTCCAGCTGGCGACGGCGACCCTCGGCCATGTCCAGCTGCTCCAGCACCGACGCCTCTTCGGCCGAAGCCTCGGAGACCTGCTCCCGCAAAGAGCGGATCTCCTCTGCGGCGCGAGGCGACGGCGCCTTCCGAGCGGGAGCCGCCAAAGCCGATGAGGCCGAGACCAGTAGGAGCAGGGCAGCCAGAAGCGAGGTCGAGAAGCGCCGAGGCACCCAGAAGGGATCGACCCATAGGGGCCGACCTTGAGTCCCCGACCGCCGTGCAGAGGCGCCAGGGGGCCGGCGGCCGCAGGAGGCGCCGAAGGCGCCCACGACGGCTGGCCGGCCAGAGGCAGTGAGCATCGGGCCCACCGGCTCCGCCGGTAGGCCCGATACCGTCAAGCTCGGCGAGCAACCCCCGGTTGCGAGCCGATCAAACGTCGAGGAATCGGCGGACGGCGAACGCCGAGCCCACCGTGCCCAGGACCATCCCCGCCAGCAGGACGAAGATGCCGGTGCCGATCACGTCACCGCTGGGAGGGAGGAGCTGGTTGCCGAGGGTGTTGTCGCCAACCGCCCCGGCCAGGAGGTTGCGCACCACTGCCACCACTGCGAAGGCGGTGCCGGCGCCGATGAGGCCCTCGACCATGCCCTCCAGCATGAACGGCACACGGATGAACCAGTTGGTGGCACCCACCAGCTTCATCACCCCTACCTCGCGGCGGCGGGCGAAGATGGCCAGCTGGATTGTGTTCAGGATGAGGAGGACTGCCGAGAGGAGCAGCACGCCGGCCACGGCGATGATCCCGATCTGGAGGGCACGGGTGACCTTGAGCAGCGTCTCCACCACGTCGCGGGCGAAGACGACCTCCTTCACTCCGGGCTGGTTCTTGAAGCGTTCACCGACCGAGTCGACGAACTCGGCCCTCTTGGGAACGATCCGGTACGACGGCGGCAGGTCCTTCGCCTCGACGCTCTCCACCAGGTCCGGCGAGTTGGCGAACATGCGCTGGAACTCACTGAATGCCGCCTGCTGGTCGACGTAGTTGAACCTCTTCACCTCCGGCATCTGGGCCAGCTCGCGTTCGATGGCCTGGCTCTGGCTCGGCGATGCGTCTGGCAGCATGAACACCGACAGCTCGACGCCGCCTCGCCATTGGAGGCTGGCCTTGGACACGCCCTGCTTGAGCAGCAGCGCCCCACCCACCAGCGACAGCGACACGGCCACGGTGAGCACGGCGGCACAGGTCATGAGGAAGTTGCGGCGCAGGTTGCTGACCGTCTCGCGGACCACGTAGTCGAAGGACAGTCCCATTGGCTAGCGAATCTTCCTCGTGGTGGACGTTGCCAGGGCCGACCGGAAGACACGGACGGTGTGGTGGAGGAGCATGAGAAGGACGCCGCCCACGGCGACCAGAGCCGCCACCGCCACCCACATGGCCCACCGGGAGGACTCGGCGGGTGACGCGGTGACGACCCGAGACCCGTCGGGTGCCACACGCAGCACGGCACGGCCGGCGTCGTCGGGGATGGCCCACACCAACATCAAGACGGCCACCAGCACGACGGCGGCTGCCACGACGGCCATGACCAGCTGGCGGCGGATGAGGACGTCGACCGTGGGCGCAGCCCGGGTCGACGGAGTGCCGGCGCTCAAGCGCCGTACCCGTACACGCCCCGGGCCTGGTCGCGCACGACGGTGCCCCGGTCGAGCTCGATGACCCGGCGCCGCATGGTGTCGACGATGGCCTGGGAATGGGTGGCCATCACCACTGTGGTTCCCGTGCGGTTGATGCGGTCGAGCAGGCGCATGATGCCGACGGTGGTGTTCGGGTCCAGGTTCCCGGTGGGCTCGTCGGCGAGGAGGATGAGCGGGCGGTTGACGAAGGCGCGGGCGATGGACACGCGCTGCTGCTCACCGCCGGACAGCTCGTGGGGACGGTTGTTGTGCTTCTTGGCCAGGCCCACGAGGTCGAGGATCTGGTTCACCTGCGAGGAGATCACGTGCTTGGGCCGGCCGATGACCTCCAGGGCGAAGGCCACGTTCTCGTAGACCGACTTGGTGGGCAGGAGCTTGAAGTCCTGGAAGACGGAGCCGATGTTGCGGCGGAGGTAGGGCACCTTCCAGTTGTTGAGCTGGGCGATGTCCTTGCCCGCCACGTATATGCGGCCGTCGTCGGGGTGCTCCTCCTTGGTGAGCAGGCGCAGGAACGTGGACTTCCCCGAGCCCGACGGGCCGACGAGGAAGACGAACTCCCCCTTCTGTATGTCGACGCTGCAGTCTCGGAGGGCGACGGTGCTGCCCTTGTAGGTCTTGGTGACGTTCTCGAGGAGGATCATGAGAGAGGTGCCTGCGATCTCGACCACCGGATGCGCCAGACGCTCCGGGTGCTCCGCCCGCCGATCAGGCTACCAGCCAGGCTAGGACCCTTCCTGCACCCGACGCCAACGCAGGTACGCCTCCATGAAGGCGTCGAGGTCCCCGTCGAGCACCGCCGCCACGTTGCCGGTCTCGTGATCGGTGCGCTCGTCCTTGACCTTCTGATACGGCGCCAGCACGTAGCCCCTGATGAAGCTGCCGGCGCGCGACACCTGGCCCTGGGGTCCGGAGAGAGCCGTGAGCTGGGCTCTGCGCTCCTCACGCTGGCGCTCCGCCAGCTTGGCGGCGAGGATCTGCATGGCCCTGGCCTTGTTCTGGAACTGGCTGCGCTCGTTCTGGCACGACACCACGACCCCGGTGGGCAGGTGCGTGATCCTCACCGCCGAGTCGGTGACGTTCACGTGCTGGCCGCCCGCGCCGGAGGAGCGGTAGGTGTCGACGCGCAGGTCCTTCTCGTCGATGTCCACCTCCCCGGAGAGATCCTCCAGGAAGGGCGTCACCTCCAGGGCGGCATAGCTGGTCTGGCGCCGGGCCTGAGCATCGAACGGGGAGATGCGGTAGAGCCGATGGACTCCTCGCTCGCCCGACAAGAGACCGTAGGAATAGCGCCCCCTGACAATGAACGTGGCCGACAGGATGCCCGCCTCCTGTCCCGCGCTCTCCTCGTCCACCTCGACCGTGAAACCCCTGTTCTCGGCCCAGCGCAGGTACATGCGCAGCATCATCTGCGCCCAGTCCTGGGCGTCGGTGCCACCCTCGCCGGCGTGGATCTCACACACCGCGTCGCCTTCGTCGTGCTCGCCGCTGAAGAGCGAGCGCAGGTCGAGGTCGTCGAGGCGGCGGGCGAGATCGGCCAGCGCGGCGTCCAGCTCGGGCCCCACGCTGTCGTCGGTCTCGGCGACGGCCAGCTCGTACAGCGTCTCCGCGTCGGCCAGGCGCCCCCCGAGTTCGTCGAACATGGCGACGTCGTCACCCAAACGGCCGAACTCCGTGGTCAGCGACCGGGCCTGGTCGGGATCGTCCCAGAGGTCGGCTCTGCCCACCTCGGCCTCCAGCTCCGCCATCCGCTTCCGCTTTCCCTCCAAATCCAGATACTCCTCGGCACCAAGCAGCCGTTGGCGCAGCGCCGCCAAGTCCGAGGAAAGGTCCCGAAGCGCCAAGAGTCAGAAGAGGCGAGTGGCCGCACAAGGCGCCGAAGGCGCCCCCCACGGCTGGGAGCGAGAAGGAGTTAGCGCGCAGGGCGATCCGGCTGCGCCGGTCGCCCGGAGCACGATCAGCTCGCCGAGGAAGCTCCGCTTCCGAGACGAAGCGCTAGCGCCCATGGCAGAGCTTGTACTTCTTCCCGCTGCCGCAGTGGCACGGCTGGTTGCGCCCGATCTTCTCCTCCGAGGACTTGACCACGGGCTCCTGAGTGACCTCCTCGGCAGCAGAGGCCGTCCCGGCGGCGCTTTGGGGGGCGGCCTGGGACAGGTCCTGCACGGGCTCGTCGGCGGCCACGTACTCGGCACGGTCGAGGTCGGGCACGTCGGGCTGGTCGGCCACGAACTCGGCGTGCATCACGTACTTGACGTAGTCGTCGTCGAGCCCGGCGATCATGCGTCCGAACATGTCGTACCCCTCCCGCTGCCATGCCACCAGCGGGTCCTGCTGGCCCATGGCCCGGAGGTTGATGCCTTCCCGCAGGTAGTCCATCTCCGCCAGGTGCTCCCGCCACTTCTGGTCGATGATCTGCAGCATGATCTCGCGCTCCAGCTCGCGCATGGTCTCGGCCCCGCCGGGCATGGACTGCTCCCGCCGGTCGTAGTGATCGACGGCCTCGGTGAGGATGCTCTCGAGCACCTGTTCCTTGGAGCTGGCCTGCCCGAGGTCCTCGGTGGTGAACTCCGTCGGGTAGTACAGCTTGACCTCGGTGAGCAGGCCGTCGAGGTCCCAGTCCTCCTCGTAGTCCGAGGGGAGGTAGGCCTGCACCAGGCCCTCGACGGCGCTGGTGAGGACCTCGATGGTGCGCTCGCGTAGGTCCTCGCCCTCGATGACCTGGAGGCGCCGGGCGTAGATCACCTTGCGCTGCTCGTTCATGACCTCGTCGTACTTGAGGACGTCCTTGCGTA
>JADDQT010000030.1:0-3326 GCA_016781225.1 Actinomycetota bacterium | reverse complement strand
TTGTCGATGCGCCTGCTCTCGTGGCGCTCGCTGCCGAGCACGTAGAGCCCGCCCAGCTCCCTGATCTTCTCACCCTCGGCCGAGCACTCCTCCGTGAACTTGGTGAGCAGCTCCTCGTAGCGGGCCTGGCCCTCCTCGCTCTCGGGGTCCAGGCCCTCGGCCACGACCTCCTGGTGAGCCAGCCCCTCGGGGTTGCCGCCCAGGATGATGTCGACCCCGCGGCCGGCCATGTTGGTGGCCACGGTGACGCCCCCGACGCGGCCCGCCTGGGCAACCACGTTGGCTTCCCGGGCGTGCTGCTTGGCGTTTAGGACGGTGTGGGTGATCCCCTTCTTCTCGAGCATGCGGGAGAGGACCTCGGACTTCTCCACCGAGGCCGTCCCGATGAGCACGGGCTGGCCCTTGTCGTTTCGTTCGACGACGTCGGCGACCACGGCGTCGAACTTGACCTGCTCGGTCTTGTAGATCACGTCGCCGCTGTCGATGCGGATCATCGGCTTGTGCGTTGGAATGGGCACCACGGGCAGTCCGTAGGTGTTGGCGAACTCGGAGGCCTCGGTCTCGGCCGTACCGGTCATGCCGGCCAGCTTCTCGTACAGGCGGAAGTAGTTCTGGAGAGTGACGGTGGCCCAGGTGTGGTTCTCTTCCTTGATCTTCACCCGCTCCTTGGCCTCGACCGCTTGGTGCAGACCATCGGACCACCGCCGCCCCTCTAGGAACCGGCCCGTGAACTCGTCGACGATCTTCACCTCGCCGTCCATGACGACGTAGTCCTTGTCCCGCTTGTAGAGCTCCTTGGCCCGAAGGGCGTTCTCGAGCTGGTGCACGAAGTTCACCGAGACGGCGTCGTACATGTTGTCCACGCCGAGCTGGGCCTCCACCTTCTCGATGCCGGCATCGGTGGGGACCACCGTGTGCTTCTTCTCCTCGACCTCGTAGTCGACCTCCGGCTTGAGCCCGCGCACGATCCCCGCGAACTGGTAGTAGAGCTGGGCCGACTCCGCCGCCGGGCCGCTGATGATGAGCGGCGTGCGGGCTTCGTCGACCAGGATCGAGTCGACCTCGTCGACGATGGCGTAGACGTGGCCGCGCTGGGCCATGGCGTCCTTGGAGCGGGCCATGTTGTCGCGCAGGTAGTCGAAGCCGAACTCGGTGTTGGTGCCGTAGGTGACGTCGCACTCGTAGGCCTGGCGCTTGAGGACGTCGTCGTCCACCTCGGGCACCACCAGGCCGACGCTCAGACCGAGGAAGCGGTGGACCTGGCCCATCCACTCGGCGTCACGCCGGGCCAGGTAGTCGTTCACCGTGACCACGTGCACGCCACGCCCGGCGAGCCCGTTCAGGTAGACGGGCAGGGTGGACACCAGGGTCTTGCCCTCGCCCGTCTTCATCTCGGCGATCCAGCCGAAGTGCAGGGCTGCACCACCCATGAGCTGGACGTCGAAGTGGCGCTGGCCGATGACCCGCCGAGCGGCCTCGCGCACGACGGCGAACGACTCCACGAGCAGGTCGTTCAGCCGGTCGGCCAGCTCGGCGCCCTGGTCTTGGCCCCGGTCCAGGCGTTCCCGGAACTCGACCGTCTTGTGCTGGAGCTCCTCGTCCGACAGGGCCTCCATCTCCGGCTCGAGGGCGTTGATGTCGGGGACGATGCCCTGCAGGGCCCGCGCCTTGCGACCCTCCCCAGCCCGGAGAACCTTGGAAAGAATGCTCATGCCACTCCCATCCTAAAGCCGAAGGAGCCCCTGCCCGACGTGAGTGACCACCAAGCGGAGAGGGGAACAGGTCCCGACTGTTGGGGTAGGGCGGGGTTGGCCAACGGTCGGGAGCCTGCTCCCCTCTCCGCCGTATCCGATTTCAGCCGTCAAGGCTTCGGGACGTCGAGCAGGCGCTCCTTCAGGTGCAGCTTCTCCAAGATGTTGCGCACGTGGTTCTTCACCGCGCCCATCGAGATGGCCAGCTCGGCGGCGATGTACCGGTTGCTGAGGCCCCGAGCCACCAGCCGGAGTATCTCCACCTCGCGCTCGGTGAGGGCCGAAGTCCCTAGCTCCGGCCCACCGTCGACCGGGCGGGCGGGGGCGGCGAACTCCTCGAGCAGCTTGGACGCCATGAACGGCGAGATCAGGCTGTGGCCCCTGCCCACCGCCCGGATGGCCTCGGCCACCTCGTTGATGGAGACCTCCTTGAGCAGGTAGCCGTTGGCACCGGCCTTCACCGCCTCGAAGAGGTCGCCTTCGTGGTCACTCATCGTGAGCACGATGATCCTTGTGCTCGGCACCTCCCGGCGAATGCGGCGAGCCGTCGCGATGCCGTCGACCACCGGCATGTGCAGCTCCATCAGCACCACGTCCGGTACCAGGTCACGCACCCTCTCCAGCGCCTCGGCCCCGTCGCCCGCCTCGCCCACCACGTCGATTCCGGCCACGTTCTGCAGCACCATCTGCAGGCCCCGCCGGAAAAGCGGCTGATCGTCGACGATCAGGACCCGGAGCTCCTCGGCCGGGTCGTGGGGCTCGTCGAGCAGCGCCGACTGGGCGCTCAGGGTGGTCAGCGACCGGTCGCTCATCACGAGCCCTCTATGAGGCCGACGTCGCCGTCCTTGCGGCGGTAAACGACGGCCGCCCCGCTGGTGTCGGCGTTGGTGAACAGGAAGAAGTCGTGCCCCAGCAAATCCATCTGCAGGGCCGCTTCCTCCGGTGTCATGGGCTTGATGGAGAACTGCTTGGACCTCACGATGCGGGGCTCGCGGCCCTCGCCGTCGCTGTCCCCATCGGCGAAGCCGCCGATACCCGGGCTGTCGACACCCAGGCTGTCGATCACCGTCCCGCCCGCGGGAAGGTGGCTCACCCCATGGCGGCGGGGATGTGACCGGCTGACCAGCTTTCCCTTGAGCTTCTCGAGGCGGTGGGTGAGCTTGGCCACCACCAGGTCCAAGGCCGCGAGCGTCTCGCTGGCCGCGGCGCGCGCCCGCACCACGTGGCCATGGCCGTACAGCGTGACCTCGCACACCTCCTTCTCCGAGATGCGCGGGTTGCGCTCCTCGGTGAACACGACGTCGGCGCGCTCCATGCCGTCGAGGAAGCGGCCCAACCGCCCCACCTTCTCCTCCACCGCGTCGCGCACGGACCTCGAGACCTCGACCTTGCGGCCACCGACGGTGATCTCCACCGTGGCCCCCTTTCCTGGTCTGCGGATGCGGGGTGGAGTGTATTCCCGTGCTCGTCCCTTCCCACGGGCCACGGCGATCGGACTCGAGACAGGCGCCACCGCGACTGCATCGACATCGCGCGTAGCCGTCTTGAGCACGAGTCGGCAGGCGCGAGCCGACT
>JADDQT010000214.1 GCA_016781225.1 Actinomycetota bacterium | reverse complement strand
GCTGCACCCGCGGCCCTTCGGCTCTCTTCCCCCTTTCTTTGCAAAGTGAGGAGGAACCCGTGCCATGACGCAGCCCAAGACCACAGCTACCAGAGAGCCCGAACACGTAGGCCCGCCCAGGACAGGCGGCCCGCCCAAGACAGGCCCGCACAGCACAGGCCCCGACCAGGCCGACCCAGGCCTGAACGTGGTGATGATCCGCGGACGCCTCAGCCGTCCGGCCGAGCTGCGCATCCTGCCCTCCGGTGACCGGCTGGTGGCGCTGGAGCTGTCGGTCCCCCGAGCAGGCGCCAGGTCCGAGAGCGTCCCCGTGGTGTGGCACGACGCCCCGGCCGTGGCCGAGGCGCTCGACGTGGACCAGGCGGTGATCGTGCTCGGCAGGGTGCGTCGCCGGTTCTTCAGGGCCGGCGGAGCCACCCAGAGCCGCACGGAGGTCGTTGCGGAGACGGTGATCCCGGCCCGTCAGGCGAAGCGAGCCCGTTCCCTCTTGGCCAAGGCCAAGGTCCGCCTGGAGGCCGCCGGAGCGGAGGCCGTATGACGGCCCTCGCCGCCGGCGCGGACGGTGGCCACGCAGAACAGTCGCTGGCCTTCCTCGGTCACCTCGGCCAGCTGCAGGCCGGCCCGTTCGAGCAAGCCCTCCAGCTCGGACCGGTCCAGGCAGCGGAGATGCACGTGGTCGACCCGCGCCTCCCCGTCCTCCTCGAAACGGCGGTGATAGGTGCTCACCCGCCGGGAGCGCTCGTTCACCAGCGCACCGTGGAGGCTGACGCCGTCGGCCCGTGCAAGGAGCTCCAGCCCCACTCGATCTCGAACGGCTCCCTTCTGGAAGTCGGTGACCTCGAGGCCCAGCACACCACCGGGGGCGAGGTGGGAGCCGGCGCAGCGAAGGCAGGCCACAGCGTCGTCCTCGTCCACCAGGAGTTGGAGGCTGTTGTACGGCAGCGCCACCAGGGGGAAGCGCTGCGCCAGCGCGAAGCAGCGCATGTCGGCCCGGACCAGGCGGCGCACCCCCCGGCGCCGGGCCAGGGTCAGCATGTCCGCGTCGATGTCCAGGCCCACTGCATCGAGCGGTGCGGTGAGCCGCCCGGTGCCGCAGGCCAGCTCCAGCACCGGACCGCCCGTTCGAGCCGCCAGGGCCGAGTACCGGGCCAGGTCCTGGTCGGATCGGCCTGCTACGTGGGCCAGCTCCCAGTCGTAGAGCTCAGCCGGGGACCGCACGGAACACCATGCCGGTACGCAGCTTGGGCTCGAAGAACGTGGTCTTCGGCGGCATACGGCTGCCGCCGCGCGCCACGTCGGCGATCTGGGCCACGGTGGCCGGACGCAGCAGGACGACCGCGTCGGCCACACCCGAGGACAGTGCCGCCAGCGACTCGTCCACCCCGTGCTGGTACACCACGTCGTGAACCGGCAGGGCGTCCAGGGCCACGTCGAGCAGGCTGGAGTCCACGCTGTGGTCGGCAGCGGCCATGGTCTCCGGCCGGGGACCCAGCAGCCACCTGCCCCCCGGCGTCACGAGGGCCAGGGACCCGGCGTCGGCCATGCGGGCTGGGAGCCCCGTGGCCGGCAGGTCCACCGGCGTGATCTCGAAATGGGCCGAGAGGGCCCCCGCCAAGTCGAACTCGGGTCCCAGCCCGGACAGCAGGCGATGTATGGGCCTCACCGTCAGCTGCTCCTCGGAGAGCTCCACCACGAAGGCCAGAACAGCGTCGTAGTCCCCGGCCGCCCCGCCCGTGGCGGCTCGCCGCTCCTCCTGGTAGGCCAGGGCGGTCTCGTAGCGGTGATGCCCGTCGGCCACCACCACGGGGGCTGATGCCACCGCGTCGGCCATGGTGGAGACCACCCCGGGCTGGCTCATGCGCCAGAGCCGATGGTGCACGCCTTGGTCGTCCGTGGCCCGGGCCACGGGCGGCCCGGACGGATCGAGCAGCGTGGAGAGGCCGGCCACCGGTGACAGGACCCAGATGGGCGACAGGTTGGCCCGGCACGCCCGCAACAGCGCCAGGCGGTCGGTCTTGTCCTTCGCCCTGGTGTGCTCGTGGGGAAGCACGCCCTGGCCGGGCGGTGACAGCTCCAGTGCCCCCATGACGCCGGTGGTCTGGCGGGGCCGGTCCTGCTCGTCGTGGAAGCCCATGGCGTAGACGTAGAACGACGGCTCGCCGTCGGTGACCAGGACGCCATCCTCGTGCCATCGTTGCCAGAGCCGGGCCGCCCCTTCGTAGCGGTCGCGACCGTCCTCCTCGGCGGGGATCTCGAGCCGGGCGGCGTTGTGTGGTGAGCGCGACACCAGCTCCGCTCGCTCCTCGGCCGTCACCACGTCGTACGGTGGGGCGATCACCGCGTCCAGGTTGGCGGTATCCACCGCGTAGCGGGTACCTCTGAAGGGCCGGAAACGAGGCATTCACCTACACGTAGCACGATGGACGGTTCATGACCTGGTTGCTGGATCTCGATGGAGTCGTGTGGCTGTCGGAGGAGCCCATCGAAGGCTCGCCCGAAGCCGTGGCCGAATTGCGGGATCGAGGAGATCGGGTGGTCTTCCTCACCAACAACTCGAGCCGTGAGGTCGGCGCCGTCGTGGCCATGCTCGAGGGCATGGGAATCGAGGCTTCGCCGGAGGAGGTGATCACCTCGGCCCAGGCAGGTGCGAAGCTCGTGGAGCCCGGCCAGACCGTGCTGGTGTGCGCCGGCCCCGGGGTGGAGGAGGCCCTCCGCGAGCGCGGGGTGGAGACGGTACGAGAGGGGGAGGCCGACGCGGTGATGATCGGTTGGCACCGAGACTTCGACTTCGAACGGCTTACGGCGGCCGTGCGGGCCGTACTGGGCGGTGCCCGCCTCCTCGCCACGAACGAAGACGTCACCTTCCCCTCACCCGACGGGCCCGTGCCCGGCGCCGGGTCCATCCTCGCTGCCGTGTCCACGGCCACGGGAGCGGAGGCGACGGTGGCCGGCAAGCCCCATGAACCGGTCGCCGAGCTCATCAAGGAGCGATTCGGGGAGATCGAGACGCTGGTGGGCGACCGTCCCTCCACCGACGGCCTCCTGGCTCAGCGCCTGGGGGCCCGGTTCCTGCTGGCCCTGTCCGGCGTGACCAAGGAGGACGACCTGCCCGTGGAGCCCGAGCCGGACGCGGTGGAACCCGACCTAGCCGCCCACGTGAAAAGCCAGATGGAGGGCTGAGCGGGGGAGGCTGGTATCAGAACGCCGGCCGAGGCACCGGGGTTTCGTAGGGCTCAGGAGGTGACATGGCCCGCCACACCAACCCGGCCAGCACGCCGAAGACGAACCCGCCGACGTGGGCGACCCAGGCCACACCCGCCGAAGGGTTGGTGAAGAACTGCAGCACGAACCAGGCGCCGAGGAGCCACTTGGCCCGGAGGTCGAAGAAGGTGATGAAGAACAGGATGATCAACGTTCGAATGCGCACGTTCGGGAAGAGGACGAGGTAGGCGCCCATGACTCCGGCGATGGCGCCAGACGCGCCCACCAGGGGCACGGTGCTGTTGGGCTGCACGGCCACGTGAGCGGCGGTGGCCACCAGTCCGGCCAACACGTAGAAGGCCAGATAGGCGGGCCTGCCCCGATCCTCGATGTTGTTCCCGAAAACCCACAGGAAGAGCATGTTGCCGAGGAGATGCGGCCAGCTGCCGTGGAGGAACATCGAGTACAGCACTGCCAGGTACACGCTCTTGCCCGGGAACACGGCCCGAGACTCCGAGCGGTCCGAGCAGGCCTCGGTGTCGCCTTCGAGCGTCTGGCCGACCTCGCTATCGGAGAGCGGCCGAGCCTTGATGACCTCGCAGGGGATGGCCGCGGTGCTGTAGCTGAACTCCGCCTCCTCGCCTTCGTCACCGCGGGGCTGGACGAAGACGAAGATGGCCACACAGGCGGCGATGAGCACGACGGTGACCACCGGCATGGTGCGGCTGGGGTTGTAGTCCTTGAGCGGGATCACTGCGGGCGGAGGCTAGTTGGCCGCTCCGCCGGTGCTCCGGCACCTCGGCCCCGAGCGGCCGGGGAATGGTGACCGGTCGTCGGCGTCTGGAC
>JADDQT010000448.1 GCA_016781225.1 Actinomycetota bacterium | reverse complement strand
AGATCGGCAATGTGGCCCTCGATGTCCCGGAGCCGCGTCTCCACCTCTTGGGGGAGGTTCGCGTCTTCGAGGAGGGCCCGAACGCCCGGGGGCCCGCTCAATGCGTGGTCGATCTGCTCCAAGGTGTGGGCGGCATCGTCCAGGGACTGGAGGCCGGCGCCGAGCGCCGTGCACGACGCGTCCAGCCCGGTCAATACGTCACGAGCGGCCGGAGGGGTGCGCAGGCTGGGCCTACGGACGATGGCGATGATGCCGCACATGGGCCAAGACAGTGTAGGTGAGGCGGTACGGCGGCGGCCCGGTAGCGACTACGGCTCAACGTCACCGGGGCGCCCGGTGCCCGAGGATTCTTGTGGGCCCCTGGACTGAATCCCATTGGTGTGATTCACTGGCGGGACGAGTCGTCACTCCCGGGCCCCGACGGGAGCGGCGTGCTGATAGACGTGACAGAGGGGTAGGAATGACACTGGCCGCCTCCTTGGCCAACCGCTCCGACGAAGAGCTGGCCGTTCTGCTCGCCGCCCGGCCCGACGTCCTGTACCCGTCGCCACCGCGGAACGTCTCCGCCCTGGTCAGCCGGCTATCGGCGTGGCAATCGGTGACGATCTGCCTGAGCGGCCTCGACCGCTTCGCCCATCAGCTCCTCGACGGACTATGCCTCTTGTCCGGGCCGGCCACGGCACAGCAGGTGACCGGTGTCCTGGGGGCGGGAGCCGAGGTCTCGGTAGAGGAGGTCGCCATCGGGCTGGAACGACTCGTCGCCCTGGGCCTGGCATGGGTGGACGCGGGAAACAAAGGCAAGGCGGCCGGCGTGGCCGGGGGGGCGCCCGTCCATGTGGCCGACCAGCTCCGCCGGGCAAACCCCCGACCGGCCGGGCTCGGGCCACCGCTGGCCCAGCTGGTCGCCGGGCTGCAGCGCAGCGTGGTCGACACGATGACCCGCAACGTAGGCATCTCGCCGACCAAGGGCAGCAAGGCCAAACCCAGAAAGGCCGAGGCGGTCGCCATGCTGGCCAAGGTGCTGGGTGACCCGGCCAGGTTGGCGGAGCTCGTGGCCGAGGCGCCGGCCG
Source organism: Actinomycetota bacterium (assembly GCA_016781225.1). Lineage (GTDB taxonomy): Bacteria > Actinomycetota > Acidimicrobiia > Acidimicrobiales > YB1-3. The sequence goes on along the minus strand of JADDQT010000448.1, from coordinate 71 downwards.
AGGCGCGCGTCATCCTGGACAGCTTGGTGGCCGGCCATGGCATCTCGATGCTGGGGTCGACGCACTGGTAC
>JADDQT010000447.1 GCA_016781225.1 Actinomycetota bacterium | reverse complement strand
GAGGAACCATCGGTGCAGGCCCCCACCGATCCCGCCCCGCCGGACGGAGTGCCCACCGATCGCACACCGCCCGAGCCCGAGGCCCCACCCGAGCCCGACCCCCAGACCGAGCCGGTTTCCCAAACTGAGCCCGAGCCCCAGACCGAGCCGGTTTCCCTGCTCGTCGCCAGGCCCCCCGCGGACCCCGCATTGGAGCCCGTGGAGGAGACGGTGGGCCGCCGCCGTCCGGGGCTTCTGCCGAGGAGCATCCTCGGCATCACCGCTCTGGCCCTCGCCTTTGCCGTGGGGGCCGCCTTCAGCGGGGCGATCCTCTACTCCTATTACGAGTACAGGAAGGACATCACCGAGAAGCGAGTGGCCGGCTTCATCGACAGCTTCGGCGAGCGGTTCGACACCGCTCTGGCCACGATCGAGGCAGAGACCAACAACGCCCGGGCCGAGATACAGAAGGAGCTCGAGCCGCTGCGGAAGACGCGGGCCGAGGGACAGATCCTCGAGAGCCTGGTCAAGAAGGTCGAGCCGTCGACGTTCTTCGTCACGACCCTCGACGAGGCGGGTCAGCCCTCGGTGGGCTCGGCGTTCGCCGTGGCCTCCGACGACAAGCAGACCCTTCTGGTGGCCTCCTTCACCACGGTCAAGGCCGCCACCCGCCAGCCCGGCCCGCCGGTGCGGGTGCGCAAAGGCGATGCCGAGATCCGCTCCACCCTCTGGACGTGGGACGAGGGCAAGGACCTGGCACTCATCGTCCTGGCCAAGGGTGGTGTGCCCACCTTGGCCTTCGCCTCCGACCAGCTGCGCCCGGGCGAGCGGGTCTTCGCCCTCTCCGGGCTGGGAGGCGCCGGCGGGAGCGTGACTCAAGGCTTCGTGGCCGACGTCTCGGCCGCCGGTCTGCAGCACGACGCTGCGGTGGGACAGGCGTTCCAGGGTGGGCCACTGGTCAACTCCGAAGGCGGCGTGGTGGCGGTGGCCTCGCGCTCCTATGCCCCACTCGGGTTCAGCAGCGACCAGGTGTACTTCGCCCCCTTCGTACGGGCCACCTGCGAGCGCGTGCTGAGGTGCTCGAGCGGCGCCCCGGAGATGGGTGACCGCGGCTCGACCAGCCGTAGGTAGAACCGCCAACCGCTCAGATCAGGTCCTATCGGTCGGGACCCGGCGCGGTGGTGGTCGTGACAGG
>JADDQT010000213.1 GCA_016781225.1 Actinomycetota bacterium | reverse complement strand
CGTCGAACCGCCAGCGCTCGCCCGACGACCAGCACAGCTCGGTTCCGGACTCGGTCTGGCAGGCCTCGGCTGCCAGGTTCGGATCCGATGAGAAGCCTTCCTCGCCGCGGGCCAGCTCCACCTCCTGGCCGTCGGGGCCCTCGAAGCGAGCCCCGCCGGTGGTCACGTCGAGGCGGGTGGTGGCCCAGGACGACCAACCGCGTCCCAGCGGGCCAGGGTGGGGGAAGCGGCTGTTGTGGTTGCGCATCCACGCCATGGCCCATAGCCGTCCGGGGGCCGGCAGGTCCACCTCAGGTTCCACGAAGCTGCCGCTGCCGCAGTTAACCGGGTCGTCCTTGAACCCCGAGTCCACGGTGAGCCCGGCAGCCGAGGGCGTCTCGACGCTGACCAGCGTGGGAGCTGCGATGGGGATTCCGGCGGCGGCCAGGCGCTCGTCGACGAGGGCGTCGTCGACGAACCTCAGCGCTCCGCCCGAGCCGGCCTGGCGGAAGGCCCGGGAGACGACGTGGGTCCAGTCGGCCTCGGCCTCCAAGGCGCCACGGTGGGCACGGGCCGACTCGATGGTGTCGCCGAAGTTCTCGAGGCGGGGAGGCGAGGTCCCCGACTGGGACGGCGAGCCGACGCCCACGTCGCTGGGCTGGGCGAGGAAGGCCTCGAAGGCCCTCTCGAGCGCCGTCACCCGGGGTGCCAGGCCGGCGTTGAGGTCACGACTCGTGGAAACGAAGTCGTCGAGGGCGTCGGGATCGGCCGAGCTGGTAGCCATGGCTCTGCGGTGTCCTCCGGCTGGGCGGGGCCCAGCTGTCGTCTGCGTGCGTGGTCAGCGGGCTAGCTCACGAGGTCTTCGATGAGCCCCTTGAGGCCCCACCAGCTGCGGTCGTCCTCCTCCTGGCGGGCCTTGACCCGAGCGGCCTGCTCGTCAGCGGCCCACTGCCCGGCAGCGGCCAGAGCCGTCCGCATGGCGTGGAGGCGGGAGACCAGGCCGTCGGCGTTCCTGTTGTTGGTGCTGAACCGTACGGCGAACTCGGTGGACTTGTTTCCCCGGAACTCCTCCTGAGCCCGGTTGCCCACCCGGTGCCGGCTGGAGTACTGGCCATCCAGCAGCTCGCCGAGTCCGGCACAGGCGGAGGCGAGGGCTTGTGCCTCCGCCTCGGGCCAGCGCACATCCTCCTGGATGGCGCGGGGCGCTCCCATTCCTGGCGGGCGTTCAGGAACCGGCGACCATGATGTCGCCCAGGATGGTGTCGATCGCCGTCTGGAGCTCGTCCAATTTGGTCTTGGCCGTCTGCAGGGCGGTGTGGGTGGAGGGCCAGAGGTCGGATCGGAACTGGATGGCCTTGGGGCCGTCCCAGTTGTTGGGCTCCGAGAGGAACTGACCGCAGCCGTCCATCTGGACGATGAGGCCCTCCAGCTGACCCGTGACCAGGCTCTTGAACTCGGCGACCTTGGACTTGGCCTCGTCGGTGGCGAGGGTACGGGCCATGGAGCGGCTCCTTTCGAAGTGTGTTGGGCGGGAATGACTGTAAGAGTCCCCTCCGCGCAGATGCAAGTATTTCATGGTCTTTGGTTGCAGCTCCCAGCTTGGGCTACCTGAACGACGTCCAGCTCGCCGTCGTGCACGAGGTAGGCCCGCCCCGGCTCGAACGCCAGCGCCTGACGGCGGGGGAGCCTTGCCCCGAACAGCTCCCCGTCCAGGTCCGGGTCGGGCTGGAAGAGCAGCCCTGCCCGTGAGCGACGAACCTCCCTCGTCCAGTGGCCGTAGGCGCTGCGGAGGACGTCGTTCCGGCCCGCCACCACGAGGTGAAGGTCGGCTCGCCGCATCCGCAGAAGCCGGGCCAGGACACCGCTCTCGTCGTCGATCCGGTCGGCGTCGTCCACGAGGACGAGGTGTGGCTGCTCCGACGCCTCGACCACGTCGGCCAGCATGGCCAGTGAGGCAGCGTCGCAGAAGGTCTCGTCGAGATGAGCTGACCCTCGAAGCGGCGAGCGCCCGAGAGCCACCCCGCACACGCGAACGTCACGGTTGGAGCGGGCGGCGGCGGCCAGCACGAGCAGGGCGTTGCTGCGACCGGACCGCGGTGGGCCGGCCACCATGGCGTGCTCACCGTCGTGCAGCGCCAGACCGGCCGGAGCCAGTGTCGAGTCGGCAACTCCGAGGCCCAGTATCCATGGCCGGCTGTCGAGTCGGGTCGCTGTGGCCACCTCTTCGACGGTCACCTCCCGGGGCAGGCAGCTCACCGAGGTCGGTGGCCGCGTCGGGGCAGCGACCGAAGCCGCCGCCACCGCAACCGCCGCAGCCAGGTCGGGACCGGCCCATCCGACCTGCACCACCTGACCGGTCCCTGCCATCACCGCTCGCCCGGGCGTGGGGCGGGGAAGCTCTTGGGGCCGCAGCCCGAAGGCCGCGCCGTCTGCGGGGTTGGCCAGTCGAAAAACCCAGCGCTGCTCCACCAGTGACACCAGCTGGTGAGGGAGGGCGCCGATCCGGTCGGCTGACACGGCGGTGTTGATCCCCACGCCCGGGCCCTCCGCCCATACCCTGGCGAAGTCCTCGTGCACGCCCAGGCCACTGGCCTCGTCGAGCTCGGCTAGGAACGCGGCGACGCCGTCCACCAGCAGGACGACGACGGGCTCTGCCTCACGTTCCTCGGGCGTGAGGCAACGCCGGCGGTTGAGCTCGGCGCGTAGGTGGCGGACCAGCCGGATCTGGCGTTCCCGCTGCGAGGCCCTCACCACGCTCCCGACGTGAGGGAGCCCCACCAGGGCCCCGAGGTCGCCCGCTCCCAGGTCCAGGACGTGGACGTGGCAAGCGTCAGGCGTAGTGGACGTGGCCACGGCGAGGGCGATGGCGGCCAGAGCGCTCGTGGTACCGCTCCCCGGGATGCCGAAGAGGGCCAGGTTGCCACCCAGGTCCCAGCCCGTCGGGTACTGGGTCTGGGCGTCGGGGTCGTCGGCCATGGCGAAGCGGAGCATCGACGGGCGACCGTGGCGGCGGGGCTCGGCCAGCTCGGCCAGGTCGATGGAGGGAGCGAGGGGATCGGGCCAGGGCCTTCGCTGCGGGACGAGGTCCCTCTGGGCAGCCGCCCGCCTCACGGCATCGACCAGGCGAGTGAGATCGCTGACCCGCGAGTCCTCGGCCGTGGCCACGTGGGGCGCAGGTGGGCGCGAGTCCCGTCCGTGCAGCCCGAACGGCTGGATCTCGACGGCGGGCCGCTCTTCCTCGGTGCTGTCGCCGGTGACCAGTGCACCCTGCACGGCCAGCACTTCGTCGGCGCCCAGACGCACCAGCGCCCGACCCGGCAGGCCTCGGGCGATGCCGGCGGCATCGGGCACACCGATGACGTCCACCGAGTCGGTGGGGTCCTGCACACGCAGCGAGACCCGCACATTGGTGTTGGCCTTGATGCTCGGGCTCACCGCGCCCGCGGGGCGTTGGGTGGCGAGCACGAGGTGGACACCGAGGCTCCGGCCTCGCTGAGCTACGCCGACCAGAGCGTCGAGGAAGTCCGGCAGCTCCACGGCAAGGGTGGCGAACTCGTCGATGACCACCACCAAGCGGGGAAGGGGAGCCATGTAGGCCCCGCCGCTCGTCGCCTGCTGCTGCTGCTGCCGCCGCAAGGCGCGGCTCGCATAGTCGGACAGGTCGCTGGCCTGGGCCGCACGGAGCACGCGCTCCCGGTGGCGCAGCTCTGCCTCCAGGCATCGCAGGGCCCGCTCGCCCAGCTGCTCGTCCAGGTCGGTGACGAAGCCGACGGTGTGAGGCAGGCACGAGCAGGCTTCGAAGGCACTCCCGCCCTTGAAGTCGACCAGTACGAAGGTGAGGTGCTCCGGGCTGACCGACGACGCCAGCCCCACAACGAGGCTGCGGAGAAGCTCACTCTTCCCCGAGCCGGTGGTGCCGGCCACGAGCCCATGAGGCCAGTCCCGTACGAGGTCGATCTCGAGCGGACCTCCCTCACCGACCCCGAGGGGCGTGGCCGGCCTGGGCCGGGCTCCACTGGCGTCCCAGCGGCGCAGCACCTCGTCGGAGCTGGGGCGGCCCATGCCCAGCAGGGGGAGGAGGGCGACGGCGGGAGGAAGGCCGGCGCCGGCCGTGGGTACATCGGGGTCTTCGAGGCGAGCCAGGCTGCGGGCGACCTGGCGGGCCAGCGCCTCGCTGAGGCCGGCGGCCGACACGTCCTTCACGGCCTG
>JADDQT010000212.1 GCA_016781225.1 Actinomycetota bacterium | reverse complement strand
CCAGCGGCAATCCCGGCATCCCCCCCGGTTCGGGGGCCCCCGGCCCGCGGGGAGTTGTACGGAAAACGGTCATTTCGGGAACATGCGACCGACACGACCGAAGGCGACCGAGCGGCTTGCGGGTTCACTGAAACCCACAAAGCGCCCGTCAGGTGACGCACTCAAAGGACGCGGTCGGCGATCTTCTCGGCTACCTCGTCCAAGGAGCTCTCAGCGGTGGTCAGCCCAACCCGCGCCGCCAGCAGCGGACTCTCCCCGCGCAGTTCTTCGAAGGTGACCTCGTGCAGCACGGGAATGACACGGTTTGTCGCGAGCAAAGCGCCCAGCTCCTGGTCGGCGAAACCACCCTGCCGCAAGGCCATCATCATTGCGGGCGTCACCAAGACCACGCCGACGCGGCTGCAGCGGATGCCTCGGTCCAGCTGGCGAGCCAGGTTGGTGCCGAGGTCGACGTCCTCCTCGCTGAACCAGGCATCGACGTCGAGCCCGACCAGGGCGTCGAAGAGCTGTCGCGCAGCATGCCGGCGGTCAGCCCAGGCGTGGCAGAGGAACAGGTCTCGTTCCCGGTCCGCCTGGGTGTCGTCCAGCGCCACGGTGTCCCGGATGTCGCCCAGGTACTGGCGCTCGGAAACCGTGTAGGTGACGGTCGTGGGCCGGGACCGCCGCTGGAGTCGGCGTGCCTCAGCCCGCGCCTCTCGCTCCGCCTTGCGCTGGGCGGCCGTCAGCTGGCGGTTGATCTCGCGCTCGGCCTTTCGCGTTGCACTGTTGAGGTCCCGTCGAAACTTCTGCTCTGCCGACCGCATCTGCGAGCGGATCTGGGCTGCTGAGGGCGGGCGCCGGGGCATCGCGCTTACAGGCCCAGCCGCCTCGGTGGCGTCCGGGGAGTCGTGGCCATCTCCTACTTCCCCTTGCCCTTGCCCTTGCCCTTCGACCCGCTGCCCTTCTCGACCACGGTCGTGTTCGGGTGCCGCTTCGCCGTGCCCGCCTTCACGTAGCGCCCGGTGATTGCCGACCGGGCCCTGCCCCCAGAGCCTCCTCCTCGCTTCCCTGCCATCTCGCCGCTCCTTTCCTCGGTTGTTGGCGATACTCCAGGATAGAATGAGCTTGTATGCGGAGTGGGGATACGTTCTCCCTGGTCAGAGCGTTGTAGCGGTCCTGAGACGGTCCGACTGTCGAAGCTTCTACATCCGAATAGATCGCCACGGAAAGAGGTTCCGCTGGCTAGAGGCCCAGCCTCCTCGCCGACGTGTGGCGGAACAGGTCCGCCTCCCGCACGTAGCCGCTGATCGACTCGGCAGAGCGGTGGTGGGTCTGGCTCATCACCTCGAGGTCGCTGGCGTCGTTGCGCTTGGCCTCGGTGACATGCCCTGCCCGGAGGCTGTGGCCCGCGAAGAAGCGCGGGTCGAGCCCGGCTGCTTGTGCCGCGCGCTTGACGACCGACGCCACGGCCTCAGCGGACAGCCTCGCCGTACCGAGGCGGCCATGGCGGTCGACACCTCGGAAGACGGGGCCCTCGCTGATACCGGCAAGAGCCAGCCACGCCCGGAGAGCCGTCACCGGGCAGGCGGTCGGCGACGAGCCGTAGACGAGCACCTTGCGCCGGCCGACGCCCTCCTGGTCCACCTTGGACCGCCGAAGGGTAAGTGCCAGGCCCTCTGGGCGGCCCTCGACGTCCTCGCCGTCCAGCGCCACGAGCTCCGAGCGGCGGAACGCCCCCATGTAGCCCACCAGCAGGATCGCCCGGTCCCGTGCCCCGGCCAGGGTCCCTGGAGGGCACGTGGCCACCAGGGCGAGGACGTCAGCGGTGAGCAGGGGAGCCTTCTGCTCCGGGGCCATGCCCTTGGCCCGGCGGATGCCGGCCAGGAGCAGCCGGACGCTCTCGTGCTCGGTGGGGGAGAGGTGGCCTGCTCTCCGGTGGGCCTTGGCAATGCCGACGGCCCGGCGGACCACAGTGCTGGCCTTGTGGTCCCGGGCGAAGTCAGTGAGGTAGAGGGCCACGACCTGGGGGGCTGCCGGCAGGGCCTCGAAGCCCCTCTGGCCGCACCAGCTCGAGAAGGCCCGCCAGTCCGCGGCGTAGTTCCGCCGCGTCGAGGAGGCCTCCGCTTCGTCCACGAACCGGCGGGCTGCGTCGACCAGCTGCTCGAGCGGGACGAGGCCGGCAGCGCCGACGTGGACTGGTGCCAGCTCCGCCATAGCGCCACACCTTAGGCGAACTGGCGTTCGAAAGCGGCGGACCCTGGCCCGTGTTTCTGCCGCTTATCACGGGTCAGAAATCGGCACTATCGGCGAGCTAGCGGTAGACAACGCGGATGCGCAGGCTTCGCGACATGCTCGGCGGTCCCGCCCACTGGGTACTCCTCGTGGGTTTCATTGTGCTCCTCCTGCTGGCGGTCATCTTCCTGCTCCCGGGTCTCGTAGTGCGCCCGAGAGGTTTTGTCGAGGAAGCGGATCGGCTCAAAGCCGAAAGCGACGCCCGGGCCACGCTGCTTCGGGCCTTGGGCGGGTTGGCGCTCTTGAGCGGACTGTTCGTCAGCGTTCGCACGCTGCAGGTCAATCGCGAGGGCCAGATCACCGAGCGCTTCACCCGGGCCATCGACCAGCTAGGGGACGAAAAGCTCGACATCCGTCTTGGCGGGATCTATGCCCTCGAGCGGATCGCCAGGGACTCCAGCCAGGATCATGGGCCGATCATGGAAGTGCTCACGGCCTTCCTACGTGAGCATGCCCGCTGGGAAGCCGATGCTCCTCAGCCGTCACGGCTTCCGGCTGATATCCAAGCAGTTATTACCGTGATAGGGCGGCGCCCGGAGCAGCGCCGCCGAGAAGAACAAGGCCGCGGTTCCAGACTTGACCTGAGCGAAGTACACCTCAGGGGCGGAAACCTCGCCCGCTCCTATCTCAAGGAGGCCAACCTCTACGGCACCCACCTGGAGGAGGCCAACCTCCACGGCGCCCATCTGGAGGGGGCCAACCTCGATTGCGCCCATCTGGAGGGGGCCCGCCTCGTCGACGCCCATCTGGAGGGGGCCCGCCTCGACGGCGCCCACCTGGAGGAGGCCCGGCTCCACGGCGCCCACCTGGAGGGGGCCCGCCTCTACGGCGCCCACCTGGAGGGGGCCGTTCTCGAGGACGCCCACCTGGAGGGGGCCAGCCTCGGCGGCGCCCATCTCGAGGGGGCCTACCTCCACGGCGCCCATCTGGAGGGGGCCGGCCTCGGCCGCGCCCATCTGGGGGGGGCCAGCCTCCGCGGCGCCCACTTGAAGGGGGCCTACCTCGACGGCGCCCACATGGAGGAGGCCAGCCTCGACGGCGCCCACCTGGAGAAGGCCAGCCTCGACGGCGCCCACCTGGGGGGGGCCAGCCTCGACGGCGCCCACCTGGAGAAGGCCAACCTCGATGTCGCCCACATGGAGGGGGCCTACCTCGGCGGCGCCCATCTGGAGAGGGCCCGCCTCTACGGCGCCCATCTCGAGGGGGCCTACCTCCACGGCGCCCATCTGGAGGGGGCCCGCCTCTACGGCGCCCACTTGAAGGGGGCCTACCTCCACGGCGCCCACATGGAGGGGGCCGACCTCAAAGGCGCGTACGGGTTAGAACGAAGCCAAATAGAGGCAGCGATCACGAGCAGCGAGACCGTATTGCCAGAGTTGACCGACAACCCCTAGACGAGAATTCCAGTTAATCAGGGGCCAGGAACGGCGTGCCCGAGTTCACAGCAGGCCGTACTTTGGCGGGCGGTGGGGGAGTCCTGGGCCTCGTCCGAGGCCATCCGCAAGACGATGGTGGGGTGCCGCAGCCGTGACACCGCACCGGAGCTGGCCCTGCGCTCGGCCGTTCACCGCCTCGGCCTGCGCTACCGGGTAGCTGCCAGACCGGTGGCCTCAGTGCGCCGGACTGCCGACCTGGTGTTCTCCCGCGCCCGGGTGGCGGTCTTCCTGGACGGGTGCTACTGGCACCGCTGCCCCGACCACTATGTGCCCCCCTCGACGAATCCGGGGTACTGGCACACCAAGATCGACGGGAACGCCGCCCGGGACCGGGACACCGACGCCCGCCTGGCCGGGGCCGGCTGGGCCGTGGTGCGGGTGTGGGAGCACGAGGACTCCGACGAGGCAGCCGCGCGGGTCAGGTCGGCGGTGCTCGCCCGTCTGACCGGCTACCAGCAGGGCGGCAGGCCGCCG
>JADDQT010000029.1:8558-13109 GCA_016781225.1 Actinomycetota bacterium | reverse complement strand
TCAGGAGGCAAGGCTTCCAGAGGCGACCGGCGCGTCGCAGCCGGCCCCCGCCACGCCCTCGGGAGTGCCACCTGAAGGCTGGCCCCGGCGTATCTTCACTGCGTTCGGGCTTCTGGTCCTCCTCGCCAGCGCCTTGTTCGGAGCCAACGCCTACGGGTTGCGGGAGCGCTTCTTGGGATCGGAGACGCCCGAGCCTGCACCGGCGGCGGTGAGCCGGGCAGCCGATGCGTCGACGCCTGCGACCGCCGAGCCGAAGCGGACGGTGCTTCGGTCCCAGCCTTGGTGGCAGGCGGTGACCACGCTGGAGGGCGAGGGCCCGATGACGACGCCCACCTTCACCATCGGCGATGCCGCCGTGCAGTGGAGGGCCAAGTGGACATGTGAGGCCGGACGACTGGTCGTCCGGGCCCCCGACCGGCCCCGGCCCTTGATCGACGCCGCCTGTCCCGGTCGCGACATCGGCTACGCAACCAAGCCGGGATCCATCAGCCTCCGCGTGGAGGCAGAGGGACGCTGGCGGCTGGAGGTGGAGCAGCAGGTGGACGTCCCGCTCGACGAGCCGCCCATTCCCGCCATGACCGCGCCTGGCGCGGGGGCGGTGGCAACTGGCTCGTTCTACCGCATCGACCAGGTCGGGACCGGCACCGTGACGATCTACCGCTTGGCTGACGGAACGTACGCCCTTCGCCTCGACAACTTCTTCGTCACCGCCAACAGTGACCTGGAGGTCCAGCTCAGCCCCCTGGACACGCCCACCACCACCGACCAGGTGAGCAAGGCCCGGTCGCCGACGGTGGCCCCCCTCGACGTGACCGCCGGGTCCCTCAACTTCAAGGTGCCTCCCGGAGTGGACCCCACCCGGTACAAGTCGGTGGTGATCTGGTGCGAGCGGTTGTTCAGCGCCTATGCCGCCGCCACCCTGAGGCCGGTATGACCGCCGCCGCCGCCACAACGGTGACGCCACCGGCTCCCACCCAGCCGCACGTGAGCTTTAGAGGACAGCACATCCCAGTTGTGTTGCCAAGACGCGGCGACCCGCGCCTCAAGCTGTCGGCCGTGATCATGACGCTCCACGTCCTCGGCCAGACCCTGCTCGATTTCAAGGTCTCCATCGCCCAGATAATCGTGTCGATACTCTTCTGTGCCGTAGTCGAGGCGGCAGTGACGTTCAGGAGCCACAGGATCCTGGTGTGGCCGGCCAGCGGGATCCTCACCGGCAGCAGCGTGGCCTTCATCCTCCGTGCCTCCGGCACCGCCCACGGCGACTGGTGGAGCCTGCGGGGGATCCACTTCTTCGTGCTGGCCGGACTGATCTCCCTCCTTTCCAAGCATCTGATCCGCCCGAGCGGACGGCACCTGTTCAACCCCTCGAACGTCGGAATCGTGTGGTGCCTGCTGGTGATCGGTCCCAACCACGTCTTCGCCCAGTACCTGTGGTGGGGACCCAACCGCGTCGGCGTCGCCCTGGCTTACGCCGTGATCCTCATCGGCGCGGTGTGGATCCTGAGGTCGGTGCGCATGGTCCCCATGGCCCTTTCGTTCCTGGTCACCTTCGCCGTCGTCATCGGCGCCTTCGCCCTGAGCGGCCGCAGCTTCATCGCCATCTGGCACGAGGAACCCATCAGCGGGTTGTCGTACTGGCTGAACATCGCCGCTTCGCCGGAGTTGCTGGTGTTCGTCTTCTTCATGATCTCCGACCCCCAAACCGCGCCCAAGGCGCCGGAAGGACGCGTGATATACGGCGCCGCCACGGCAGCGGTGGCGGCCGGACTGATCTTCTTTCAGCCCACCGAGTTCGCCATCAAGGTGGCCATACTGTCCAGCCTTACGGTGGTCTGTGCCCTGGTGCCGTTCATCGAGAGCGCAAGCCGGCGGCTCCGACTGGACGAGCGGGCCCCATCAGATGTCCAGCTGCCGGAGGCCCCGCCGCTGCCCAGACGGCTGGTGGCGGCGGTCCGCAGGCCCGCGGTGATCGCTGCCCTCATCATTGCCGTGGCCGCGCCCGTGGACACCGCACTGCTGGCTGGGAACAAACAGGTCATTCTCATCGAGCGCGGCCAGGTCGGAGCCCGTAACGCCCAGTAGCGGTTGATCCTGGGGCAGGGTGGCTGAGCGATCTAACGCTCAGCCATCGCCGGTACGCCTCCTGATCAGGGTCACGCCGTCGCGGATGGTCAGCTGTACGCAGACCACCCGGTCGTCGTGGCTCACCATCTCGTTGAAGGCCCGGATGGCCACGGTGTCGGCGCTCTGGTCGGTGTCGTCGAGCACGGCCCCGCCCCACAGCGTGTTGTCCACCACGATGAGGCCCCGCTCGGCCAGCTTGGGAAGCACGGCGTCGTAGTAGTTGACGTAGTTGGTCTTGTCGGCGTCGATGAACACAAGGTCGAAGGGCCCGTCCAGGTCGGCCAGCGTCTCCAGTGCCGGTCCCTCCCGGATCTCGATGCGCTTGGCGTGGGGGCTGGCCTCCACGAATCGCCGGGCCACAGCCAGGGCCGTGGGGTCGAGATCACAGGAGACGATGCGGCCACCGGGCGGGAGACCGGTGGCCATGAACAGCGCCGAGTAGCCGCTGAAGGTCCCGATCTCGAGCACCAGCCGAGCGCCCATGGCGAACACCAGCGTCTCCAGAAAGCGACCTTCGAGGGGGCCCACCATCATCCGGGGAAGCTCGAGGCTGCGCTCCGTCTCGGCCGCCAGCTCGACGAGGAGCGGCGAGGGGGGCGTGGTGTGCGCCTCGGCATAGGACTCCACGACCGGATCCACGATCTCGGTCATCCTCGTCTCGGCCTCATTCGGGCGTGCGCCAGCGGACGCCTCGGAAGCGAGCGAAGTCGCTGTCGAATGACACGACCTCGGCGCCATGCTCGAGGGCCAACCCAGCCAGGTGGGCGTCGTTCACGAGGTTGGCCGCCGCGCCGAGCGGCTCGAGGAGGCCACGCAGCAGCGCGACATGGCGAGCAGTCGGCTGAAGGAGGATCGCTGCCGGTTGACCAAGCCAGGCTTCGACTATGTCGAAGGCGTCCTCGGACGGGAGGGGGCGGGGGAAGAACGAAGCGTTCGTGCTCAACCGAAGGAACGCCAGCAATACGACCCATGCAAAGCCCACTGTGTCCGTGCCGTTGAGCTCGGCCTCGAGCCAGCGTCGCGCCGTCCGATGATGCGGTGCGTCGGCGTTGACGGCATAGAGGAGACGTTGGCGTCCACGAACTCATCCGTCTGCCCCTCCTGCTTCCCGGGTGGCCAACCTGAGGGCCGACTCGTCGTCCTCGGCCTCACCCGCCAGACGCAGTGCTTTGTCCCAGGAGACAGCAGGTCTGAAACCCATGCGAGACGTGGGAGTGCGAAACGGTGACGAGCGGCCTCGGGTCCCGAGCCCCATCCGCACGGCCTGGTCGAGAGCCTCCTTGAAAGTAAGTCCCCGCTCCTTCATGAGGGCCCGCAGCATGGACTCGACATCAGGGTCCAGTGTCACCGTGGTCCGCAGGCCGCGCGTCACAGCATCAGTCTGGCTGAAGTCTTGGTGGCTGCCACGTCTTGCCGGCCTGGCATTCACGGCCTCCACAGCTGCTCGCCGAGGCGAAGCAGCCCGCCGAGGTCGTGGATGTCAGTGTCGAAGAAGGGGACCGTTGCCACGGCCCCCGTCCCCGAGGACATCTCGGCCCGCTGCTCGGCTTCACGCTGCGCCACCACCTGGAAGCGCAAGAAGCTCTCCGCCACCTCGGTCAGCACCCGGCTGGCCTGGGCCACGTCGCCGGCCTCCTCGCCGGACTCGGCGGCGACGCGGTCGGCGTTCCTGTCGAGGGTGGCGGCCGTGCGCGCCGCCTTCTCGTCGAGGAGATACGAAGGCAGGACCTTGTTGAGCACCACCGCTCCGAGGTGGAACTTCTTGGTGGACAGCACGTCGATGAAGAACTCGGCCTCCCGCACGGGCGCCGCCTCGAGCGTGGTCACCACGGCGAACGTCGTTCGCCTCTCGTGCAGGACCCGGTTCACGGCCTCGGCCCGCTCGACGAAGCCCGGCGCCATGGTCTGGAAGAGCGAGAAGAACTCGGCGATGTCCTCCAAGAACTGCGACCCGAGTATCCGGTCGGCGGCGGAGAGGAAGGGGCGTGAGGCGAAGCTCACCACGTTGGACCGATAGGGGGCCGAGAGGATGCGCAAGAACCGGCTCGAGAAGAACTCGGCCATGCGGATGGGAGCCTCCACGAAGTCGAGGGCGTTGCGGGTGGGCGGCGTGTCCACCACGATGAGGTCGTAGTTGCCGTCCCGGTGGAGCTGGTACAGCCGCTCCATGGCGATGTACTCATGGCTCTGCACGAAGCGCCCGGTGATGTTGTCGTAGAGCTTGTTGGCTAGGATCCGATCCGCCGTGCGCCGATTGGGGGCGTGGCGGCGGACGAGGTCGTCCCAGCTCTGCTTGGTGTCGAGCATGGCCGCCCAGAGCTCTCCGCGGGGCGTGACCCCCGCCTCGCGGAATGCTTCGGCGGGGACCTGCGTCTCCTTGTCCCCGAAGGCTTCCAGGCCGAGGGCGTCGGCCAGCCTCCGGGC
>JADDQT010000029.1:0-8547 GCA_016781225.1 Actinomycetota bacterium | reverse complement strand
TGAGGACCAGGACCCTGCCACCGTGGCGGACCGCGGCCATCGTGGCCAGCGCTGCGGCCACTGTGGTCTTGCCTACTCCTCCGGCCCCGCAGGTGATGAGTATCTCCTTGGCCGCCAGCAGCGTCTCCACCGAGCCGGAGCCGGTCCGCTCGCCGTCCATCAGTACCCGAGCTCGTCGCCCAGCGCGGCTGCCATCTGGTGGGTGGAGCGAAGACCGTGGGCGCGGGCGAACAGATAGGGCAGGTAGAGGATGGGGACGCTGGGTGCCACCGAGCTTCGCAGCCGCTCGAGGTGCTCGGCGCGGGTGCGGCGCAGGGTTACCGCCAGGCGGGCGGCAGCGAAGATCGGTGCCACGTCACCCCCTGCGGCCTCGGACACCGCGGCGGTGCGGGCCGGCTGCTCCAGGCTTTCGAAGACCTCCTGCTCTCCCCTTCCGAAGAGCTCCGGCAGGACCCGGTTGACAACCACCCCGGCCAGGTGGACCCCGCTGTCGGCCTCCACCCGGGGGGCAAGCTCGATGGTCTCGTTCACGGGCATCTCCTCGGGGGTGGTGACGATGACCACGCCGGTCTGGGCCTCGTCGGAGAGGACCTCGAGCATCCACGTCGTCTGCTGTCGCACGAGGCCGACGTGGACCAGCTCGTTGATCACCCGGGGAGCCGCCAGCTGGGAGAGGACGTGGCCCGTGGCGGTGGCGTCCACCACCACCAGGTCGTAGTTCCCTTCGTGCACCTCGTACACCGGCTTGCCGACGGTGAGGATCTCCTTGACCCCTGGGGCAGCGACGGCTGCGAAGTCGAAGAGCCGGGCGAGCGGCCCGATGCGGCTCATTACCGGCAGCCGGAGGTTGACCGCCAGGTACTCCTTCAGCGACTCCTCGCTGTCGACCGACGAGGCGTACAGGCGCGGTTGGATCTTGCGGGGCTTGAACGAGATGCTCCCAGCCTCCAGGAACTCGGCCAGGTTGCCCTTGGAGTCCAGCTCGCAGGCCAGTGTCTTCTTGCCCCGCTGGGAGCCGAGCAGGGCGAGAGAAGCGGCCACGCTGGACTTGCCGACCCCGCCCTTGCCCGTGACGAAGAGCAGCTTGCGCTCGAGAAGGCCGCTCACAGGAGCGGGCTCAGTGCAGCCCAGCGGGCTGCACTAGGACACCCCGAAGCCGACCCGCCGGTCCTCGTGCCCTCCGATCTCGACGTAGGCGACCTTTGCCGAGGGCACGCCCACCCGCCGGCCCCGGCGGTCGGTGAGCCACAGGACCCTCACCTCGTCGGCCAGCGCCTCCTCTATCTGCTTCACGACCTCGTCGGCGTCGGCGTCGTCCGGGAGGTCGACCTCGATCTCCTTCGCCGTGTAGGTGACACCGATGCGCACGACCACGTGTGGCTACTCCCTTCGGGGTTGGTACGGACGGGCCATGGTAGGCGTCGGCACCTGCCGGCCCGCTTGCGGCACCCCTTGGGCTCCGGGTGGGCCGTAGGGAGGCGCTCCACCGGGTGGGGTGAACTGGTCCGACCCGTCCCACTGGCCCCATCCGGGGGTGCGCTTCTTGAAGAGCAGCCATCCTCCGCACACCAGGACCAACACGATGGCGGTGATCTGGCTGCCGGTGAGCCCAAGCCGCCGTACGTCGTCGCGGAGGAAGTCCTCGAAGATGCGCTGGGCGCCGTAGATGGTGGCGAAGGTGAGGATCAAGAAGCCGTCGTAGCGGGGCTTGCGCCGCAACCACAGCAACACGGCCAGCAGGATGGCGGTGAGGAGCAGGTCGTAGAGGGCGGTCTGGTGGACGACGACGCCCGGGTCGCAGGGAGACGCGGTGTCCACGTCGAGTCCCGGGCAGCGGTAGCCGAAGAAGAGGTCGGTGGGCTTGCCCAGGTGGTCTCCGACGATGATGTCGCCCACCCGCCCCACCACCACTCCCAGCGCCATGCCAGGGGCGGAGGCGTCCATGAGCTTCCAGAACGAGATGCCCCGCTTCTTCATCCCGAGGCCGGCGAGGAAGATGGCGCCCAGGAAGCCGCCGAGGAGGGAGATGCCGCCCTGCCACACCTTGAACACGTCGAGCGGCGAGTCGTACTCGCCGATGTGGTTGAGGACGTAAGCAAGCCGGGCGCCGACGATGGCGCCGATGGCCGCCAGGGTGAGGAGGGGGTAGACCTCATCCTCGTCGATGCCCTTCTCCTTGGCGGCGGGCAGCATGAGGCGCGCACCGATCAGGAAACCGAGGGCGATGCCGATCCCGTGCGGAGAGATCGACAGCGGTCCGATCTCTATGCGGACGAGCGGGTCGTAGGCGATGGCGGCCAGCACGCCCACCGTTCTAGCTCACGGCGTGCTGGGGAGGCCCTTCGCCGAGGCGCTCGAGTGCCTTCCGAGCGAGCGCTGACGCACATGCCAGCGGATCCTCGTGGTGTTGCACGCTCACCACGAAGAGGGTCGACCCGGTCAGGACCCGCAACGACCCCGTGGCCGGGTTGAAGGTGGCGGCGTCGCCGAGGCCGTCGATGCGCTGGTCTGCTCCGAGCCGGCTGACGAAGGCGTCGAACGCCGCTCGCGTCACCTCGGCGTGAGCTACCGAGATCGAGATGGTCGGCGGAGTCCGTGGCTGGAAGATGGACGTGCGGTACCTGACACCGCGAGCTTCCCTCTGCGTGGTGAATTCGCTGAACACGGTCAGACCCGATCGCAGCGCCGCCTCGGCATCCTCCCAGGTGACCAGCTGACCTGGGGCGACAGCTACGTCGGCCGGCGTGACCTGATCGGCGTCGACCGCGGCCAGGTGGTCCTGGGGAGGACTCGCGCCCGCCCCACTTTGCTCCTCCTCGTGACTCGAGAGGATGTCGATGACCTGCTGGCGGACCCGCGACAGGTCGACGCCGAGGGCGATCAGGACCTGGGCGGCCACTCCCTCGCTCTCGCGCACCAGTCCGAGGAGCATGTGCTCGGTGCCGATGTGGTTGTGGCCCAGCTGGATGGCCTCCCGGAGGGACAGCTCCAGCACTGTCTTCGCTCGGGGCGTGAACGGCGGTGAGCCGGAGGGCGGACCACTGGCCGGGCCGATCGTCTCTCGCACCCGCTCCCGGACCGATTCCAGGGCGATGCCGAGGGACTCCAGGGCCTCGGCCGCCATGCCCTCGCCCTCGCTGATCAGGCCCAACAGGATGTGCTCGGTGCCGATGAAGTTGTGATTCAGGAGCCGCGCTTCCTCTTGGGCCAGCACGAGGACCCGCCGGGCCCGGTCGGTGAAGCGTTCGAACACTGGCCCAGTCTGTCGCGGCGCGGACCCCGCCCTGTACTGAATCCAACCTGGCTGTCGCCGGCCACCGGTACCGTGGCTCCATGACCTCGTTCGCCTTTGCCGTCTCCCGGGAGGGGGCCCAGGTCGGCCCGCCCTCCCACCGCCTCCTCGGCCGGCAGGATCGCGAGCAGGCCGAGGGGGACCTCCTCGCTCCGGGCGCCACACGGGCCGAGGGCGCGGGGAACCGGTCCCGGCCCGAGGAGCCCGACGCCTACCGCACGTGCTTCGAGCGGGACCTCGACCGCATCCACCACTCGCGGCCCTTCCGGCGCCTGGCCGGCAAGTGCCAGGTGTTCGTGGCCCCCGCCGACGATCACCTCCGCACCCGGCTGACCCACGCCATCGAGGTATCGCATGTGGCAGTGGGGATCGCCCGTCCCGCCGGGCTCAACGTCGCCCTCACCGCTGCCGCCGCCACGGCCCACGACTGCGGCCACGGACCGGGCGGCCACACCTCGGAGCCCGCATTCTCCCCGTTCCTCGAAGGCGGGTACCACCACGCCGTGTACGGGGCCGACGTGGTGCTGGCGCCCCTCAACCTCTGCGTGGAGACGCTCGACGCCGTCCGCAACCACTCCTGGAACCGCCCTCCGTCGTCCACGCCCGAGGGTGAGGTGGTGTCGTGGGCCGATCGCATCGCCTACGTCTGCCACGACTTCGAGGACGCCGTGCGGGCGGGCGTGGTGGGAGCACACGAGCTCCCCGCTGCCGTGGGCGAGGTCGTGGGCCAGACCCGCTCGGCCCAGCTCAACGCCTTCATCTCGGCCATGCTCCTCACCATCGCCCGAACGGGCCGGGTGGGCATGGCCGAGCCCGAGGCCGAGGCCCTGGCCGCCTTCCGCGCCTTCAACTTCGAGCGGATCTACCTCCGGCCGGCTTCGGTCGCCCAGGCCGGGCGGGTCGAGGCCCTGCTACGGGCGCTGGTCGAGTGGTTCGCCGCTCACCCGCACGGCATCGAGAACGGCAGTGGGGTGGGCAGCCCCGAAGGCGACGATCCGGTAGCGGCCGCCGTGCGCCACGTGAGCGGCATGACCGACCGCTACGCCTTCCGGATGGCGGTGGAGGTCCTCGGCTGGAACCCCGCCGACCTGCCCCGCGGCGTGTAGAACGGCGTTCTGGTACCCGAAACGACATGGAAACGAGGAAACGATGTCGTTTCAGGGACCAGAAGCGGGTGGGGAAGCCCTCAGATGAAACGGCGGCGGCGCACTGCCGTGGCCAGCGCCCAAACGGCGACGGCGAGGAGGGCGAAGGGGCCCAGGTACCCGGCGGTGATGATCATCCCCGCCAGCGTGGCCTCGGCAGCGTCGACGGCCCGACCCCATGCCTGGCCCACCCGGCCCTCGGTACGGGAGCTCGAGGGAGCCGCCTCTCGCTCGTACAACGACGCCGTCACGGTGGCCAGATCCACCCTGCCCTGGAGGGAGGCTCGCCGTGCTTGCAGCGTCTCGACCTCGCGCCGGGCGTCCTGGAGGCGGGGACGGATGGCGAGGTTGTCCTCCACCGATCGGGCCTGGCGGGCCAGGTCGAGCAGGGCCGCCTCGTTGGCCTGCGCCACCCGCAGCCGGGCGTCGTAGTCCACGATCTGGCCGGAGACGTCGTTGGCGGTGGAGTTGAGCCGCATCGCCGTGCCCAGGCTCCTCAGCTCGTCGAGGGCGCCCTGAAGCTTGTCGGCGGGCACCTGGAGGGTAAGGTTGCCCCTGGCCAAGCGGCCTTCGACCTCTTGTGCCGAGGAGCCGGTGACGAAGCCCCCGAACCTGGCGGCGACGGCCTCGGCCTGCCTCCACCGCTCGTCGAAGCGCCCCTTCTCCACCTGGACGGCAAGATCCGCGGTGCGGGCGATCCTGGGACCGATCAGTGACGACGGCCCCGGATCGGGGACCGTTCCCCCGCTCCCGGGCTCAGTGGTCGGCTGATCCTCGGTCGGGAGAGGAGCCACCGAAGGGGCCCCGGAAGAGCTCGTCCCTGAAGGGCTCGACCCCGAGCGGCCCTGGACCGAGTCGGACTCGGGACCGACCAGCTGTCCCGTCGGGCTGTCGACGGGGCCCAGCCGGGTCACCGCAGTACCAACCACGAAGAAGGCGACCACCGCGGCCGCAACCGCACCGAGGGCCAGGAGCAGCGGCATGCGGCCTGCGGGGACCCTGGGCTGTCCCCATGGAGCGATGGCTGCGGGGTCCAGCGCCCGGGCCAGGCTGCGCTCGGCCAGGTCGTCGGGCGGCTCGACGGCCAGGGCCTCGGCCTGGAGCGCCCTGCGAATCTCGATCTCCAGGACGTCGGCAGTGGTGTAGGGCGTCGCGTCGGGCGTCATCGGCCTCACCCCTTTCCCGCCGCGGCGGCGATCGAGTGGTCGGCGGCCAGCAGGCGACGAGCCTCGTGCAGGCGCGACTTGGTGGTGCCCGGGCGGACGCCGAGTGCCCTGGCGATCTCCTTCTCGGGCAGGTCGAGGTAGTAACGGAGGATGACCGGAACGCGCAGGCGGTCGGGCAGGCGGCGGAGCGCCTCGGCAATGGAATCGTCGCCGGCGCCCCTCTCCGATGCGGCGTCCTCCCAGCGCGCCAGACGGGGACCGAGCCTGGTGACGGCCCGCTCCTCGCGACGGCGCGAGCGGATGCGGTTCAGCGCCAGGTTCACGGCGATGCGATAGAGCCACGGTCGGGCGTCGGCCTCGTCGTCCAGCCGGTCGGCGCTTCCGTAGGCCCGGATGAAGGTCTCCTGGGCCACGTCCTCGGCGGCTGCCTCGTCCCGGAGGATGAGCCAGGCGGCCCGGTACACCACCGGCTGGTGCTGCCTCACCCAACCCTCCAGGCGCTCGGCGGTGTCGGTCATCCCTCCCTAACAACCCCGCAGGACCGGGTTCGGTTCGGGGCTCGATCCGTTGGTCTGTCTCAGCTGGGAGTGGCGCCGGTGCCGAGTGACATCACCAGGTTGGCCAGCACGGCGCCCGACAGCTCGCCCACGGCATCGTCGAGTCCCGTGGTGCTCACCCGCACGTTGTAGGCGGCCAGCGACTCCAGGGCCGAGGAGCGCGACTCTCGGGGCACGGTGCCCTCCACAAGGGACAGCGTGCGGGGCAAGGCGTACTGGCCCCGGTAGCCGTCCTCGCCAATGACCACCGCACCCCACAGGCTCACCTGGCCCACCACCAGACCGCCGGGCGACAGACACAGCCCGTGACTGCGCAGGGTGTCCAGATCGGGTGCGGCGTAGATGCCGCAGTCGCAGTCCTCGGCCGGGGCCTGATGACCGCCGGTCATGCACGACGCCCGCATCGGTCGTTCGGGCTCCCACAGGAAGCGGCGCAACGAGACCGACCGCAGCCCTCGAGCGTCGGCGCCGAGTTGCCAGTAGCGCCAGCCCACCAGCGGGTCGGCCGGGGGCCGGATCTCCTTCACGGCCTGTTCACGGCCTCAAGCAGGCGAGGTCCACTGGGCGGTCTGGGGGAACTCCGGGTCCGTGGTGCAGTAGGAGTCGGCGTCGGGCTGCCAGATGGCCGATGCCTGCTCGTAGCAGTGGGGGTGGAACGTCATGGGCGTCGGGCACATGGCGTTGGCCGCGGCCAGCTCGCTCTTGACGGCCTCGGCGGGGTCGACCTCCGCTCCGCAGGCGTCGCACAGCTCGGCGGGCGTGTGGTCCTGGGTGTGCATGCTCATGCTGACCATTGTACGACGGGGTCAAGGAAACCTTCACGAGCCGGCAACACAGCCCGAAAGGCCACGAAACAGTGACCCTCTAAGTTCGCTTCGATGCCACCCGACATTCCCGCCGCCAAGCGGTCCGGCCTGGCAGTGGACCTGGACCGCCTCGCGG
Organism: Actinomycetota bacterium; assembly: GCA_016781225.1. Taxonomy (GTDB): domain Bacteria; phylum Actinomycetota; class Acidimicrobiia; order Acidimicrobiales; genus YB1-3. Next base: position 1,445 of record JADDQT010000029.1, on the reverse strand, counting down.
CCGAAGGTGACGCCTGGCTGACCCCCGAGGACCGCTACGCCCTCAAGACCTACGGCGTGTGCACCCAGGAACAGGACCACGTGTTCATGGTCCGCATCCGCGTTCCCGGTGGCGTGCTTCCCTCCGACCAGGCCCGGGGCCTGGCCCGCCTGGCTCGGGCCTACAGCCACGACTGGCTGCACCTCACCACCCGGCAGAACGTCGAGCTGCACTGGGTCGAGGACCGCAAGGTGCCCGAGGTCCTGGACAAGCTGGCCAAGCTCGGCCTGACGTCCCGCTCGGCGTGTGGCCACACCATGCGCAACGTGATGTCCTCGGAGGAGGCCGGGGCCAGCCTCGACGAGCCGTTCGACTGCCTGCCCGACGCCCGGGCCGTCTCCGACGCAATCCTGGCCCGTTCCGCCACGCTCAACTGCGAGCTGCCGAGCCGCGTCAACCTCGCCTTCGGCGGTTCCCCCCGCTGCCGCCACGACGCCCTGCTCAACGACGGTGGCTTCGTGTCCGTGGTGCGCGACGGAGAGGCGGGCTACGAGCTGTGGGGTGGCGGCAGCCTGGGCAAGGCGCCGCAGCTGGCCGTCAAGCTGGCCGACTTCGTGCCACGGGCCGACGCCCTGGCCGCGGCCGAGGCCCTGATCGACGTGTTCGTGGCCCACGGCAACTTCGACGCCCCGGCCAAGGGCCGCCTCAAGTACGTCGTCGAGCAGCTCGGCGAGGACGGCTTCCGCACGGCATGGGAAGAGGCCTTTGCCGAGGCCCGGGTCCGGCCGCACCCTGAACCGGTGCCCGTGGACGTGCTGGGAGAAGCCGACCGGGTGGAGATCCTGAAGGTGGTTCCACCGCGCGGCTGGTCGGCGGGGGTGCGCCCCCAGCGCGATGCGGGCCGGGCCTACCTCACCGTCGAGGTGCCCATGGGAGACCTGGCCGGCGCCGATTTCGAGCTCCTGGCCGACATGGCCGACCGCCACTGCGACGGTGCCCTCAACCTGAGCCGCGACCAGAACGTGGTGCTGCGAGGCGTGCCCGTCGGTGACGTCGTCCGCGTCCGCCAGGTGCTGGTGGACCGCCGCCTCAACCTCCTGGGCGAGGCCCACGTGGCATCGGTGCGGGCCTGTACCGGATCGGCCGTGTGCGCCCTCGGCATCACTGCCGCGCCCACTGCCGGCGTGTCGCTGCTGGAGAGCTCGGCGCTGGGCCGCAACTCGTCGCTTCGGGTGCACGTCTCCGGCTGTCCGAACTCCTGCGCCCAGCACCAGACCGGCGACATCGGCCTGGCCGGCTCCAAGGTGAAGGTGGGCGGCAAGGCCCGCGACGGCTACCACGTCTACCTCGGCGCCGACCTCGACCAGCAGCGGCTGGGCGAGGTGGTAGGACGGGTGGCGGCCGAGGACGTTCCCGCCGCAGTGGATGCCGTGGTGGGGGCCTGGGAGTCACTGCGCCACGGCTCC
>JADDQT010000211.1 GCA_016781225.1 Actinomycetota bacterium | reverse complement strand
TGCCGCCATCCTGGCCGCCGGCGCGCATATGCCCCGGTCGGCCGCCGCCCGCTACCACCGAGAGGTGCAGCGGACCTTGGGCGTCGACAACCGTGTGGCGGGCGCACTTTCCAGGGCGCTTCGCTATCGCAAGGGAGCACGCGGTGCCATCCGCCTGAGTGGGCTCACGCCCTGGACCAGACAGAGCTTCGCCCGCTGGCTGTTCGAGGACTACCCCCGTGCCCTGGTCGTGACTCCTCACCGCTGGCGCCGCGGCGCGCTGAGCAGCCCGGGCGCCTTCCTCGACGGTCGGAGTAGCTCGGTGAGCGGTGCAGTCCATGAGTGACGGCCCCGACGCCGTCGCCCGGGCCTGGGTGGAGGCGACCATGGAAAGTGCCGACCTGCGCCGGGCCTGGGAGATCACCGACCCTGATCTGCGCCTGGTCCTGTGCCAGCACTGGATCATGTCCAATCACGAACACCCGGAGGTGGGTGGCGAGGATCCCGACGCCCTTGCCGATGCGCTGGCCGCCTCTCCCTCGCACCACCGCCTCTGGGACCGCTTCTCCTCTCAGCGCCTGCGCCGCTGGCGGCAGCACTGGGGCAACTTCAGCACCAAGACGTGGGGGATCCACGGCGAACGTCAGGAGGTCGCTCCCGGTATCGAGGTCGTCACCTTCATGGAGAAGCACCGGCTCCTCGACTGGGCCAAGCCCGGCTCACCGCCGGTCACCCGCCGCTTCGCCCTTCGGTCCACCGCCGATGGATGGCTGGTGGCCGGCCTCGACGGCTCGGCGCTCTTCCGCCCCGGATGGCCGCCCGTGCCCATCCCCCTCCCCGCTCCAGGCGAGCCCCGTCGAGATGGTAGGCATCGGTCGTGAACTACCGGCGCGTCGGTACCAGCGACCTCGAGATCTCCGAGATCAGCCTCGGTTCCTGGCTCACCTTCGGGGCAGGCGTGGATCCCGAGCGGGGGACGGCGTGCATCAGGCGTGCCCTCGACCTCGGCATCAACTTCTTCGACACGGCCAACGTCTACGGCCACGGGGGGGCCGAGTCCTTCCTCGGCGAGGCCCTGCGAGGCCTCGACCGCTCGTCCTACATACTCGCCACCAAGGCCTTCTTTCCCATGTCCAGGCAGGACCGGGGCCTGTCGGCCGAGCAGGTGCACAAGCAGTGCGAAGCCTCCCTGCGGCGCCTCAGGACCGACTACGTCGACCTGTACCAGTGCCACCGCTACGACCCCGACACGCCGCTGGAGGAGACCATGGGCGCCCTCACGGAGCTGGTGCGGCAGGGCAAGACGCGCTACATCGGGTTCAGCGAGTGGACCGCGGAGCAGATCCGGGCTGCTCTGGAGCTGCCCGGCGTGGAGCGCTTCGTGTCGAGCCAGCCGCAGTACTCAATGCTGTGGCCCGAGCCCGAGAAGGACGTCTTCCCGCTCTGCGCCGAGGAGGGCATAGGCCACATCGTGTGGTCCCCTCTGGCCCAGGGCGTGCTCACCGGCAAGTACCGCCCGGGCTCCCCCCCTCCCGAGGATTCCCGGGCCGCCAGCTCGAGCATGGGCCACTTCATGTCCCGGTTGCGCGACGACGACCTTTTGGAGGCCGTGCAGCGCCTGGGGCCCGTCGCCGACGATCTGCAGCTGTCCATGGCCCAGCTGGCCCTGGCGTGGGTGCTCAGGGATGCGAACGTTGCCTCCGCCATCGTCGGCGCCACCCGCCCCGAACAGGTCGAGGCCAATGCCGCAGCCTCCGGCGTCAAGCTGCCTGGTGACGTGCTCGACCGCATCGACGAGATCCTGGAGGACGTGCGGTCCTGACGCGCCAACAGGACGCCACGTCCACCTGGGAGGAGCGCCAGCGGGACTTCGCCGACCGGCTCGGCGCACGCTCGCCGGCCGACCTGGAGGAAGCCACCACCGTGGTCCTGCCGTCGGCCAGCTTCTCCATCGCGGAGCTCCGGAAGATCACCGGCGTCCAGCACTACGAGGAGCGGATGCTCTTCACCACGCTGCTCCTGCGCCATCCTCGGCGGCGCCTCGTCTACATCACCTCATTGCCGGTGGACGAGGCCATCGTCGACTACTACCTGCGGTTCCTTCCCGACGCACACGAGGCCCGTAGCCGACTCCACATGGTCTCGCTCGGCGAGGGCGGTGACGAGCCCCTCACTCACAAGCTCCTGCGCCGGCCAGACGCCGTCGGGCGGTTGCGGGAGCTGGTGGACGGTCACGACGCCTACGTGCTGCCCTTCAACGTCACCGCCGCCGAGGGGCGCCTGGCCGACGCCTTGGACCTGCCCTTCTACGGAGCCAGCCCGGACCTGGCCTGGTTGGGCTCGAAGACGGGCTCTAGACAGGTGGCCCGCCGGGCCGGGGTCGCCGTGCCCGAGGGCTCGGAGGGCCACCGCTCCCTCGCCGAGGTGGAGGCGGCCGTCCACGCTCTACGCCAGAGGCAGCCCGTCGCCCAGGCCGTCGTCATCAAGCTCAACGAGGGCTTCTCGGGCCAGGGCAACGCCATCGTCGACCTGAACGGGCCGCTCTCCCCCTTGGCCGGCTCCAACACCACCTTCTGTGCCGACGGGGAGTCGTGGGCGTCGTTCCCGCACAAGCTGGCCCGGGAAGGAGCCGTAGTCGAGGAGCTCCTCCGCCACGACGGGATGGCCTCCCCCAGCGTTCAGGTGCGCATCGCCCCGTCCGGCAGGCACGAGGTGCTCTCCACTCACGATCAGGTGCTCGGGGGGACTGCCAACCAGGTGTACCTCGGCTGTCGCTTCCCCGCCCGGGCCACCTACCGGCTCGCCATACAGGACGCCGCCAACAGGGTGGCCGAGGTGCTGTCGGGCGAAGGGGTCATCGGATCGTTCGGGATCGACTTCCTCGTGGTTCCCCCCACCGGCGCCCAAGGGGCCGATGGCGTGTACCTGAGCGAGATCAACCTGCGGATGGGAGGTACCACCCACCCCTTCTGGATGGCCCGGCTGGCGACCGAAGCCGAGTACCACGTCGACACCGGTGAGCTCGTCGCCCAGAGCGGTCCCAGGTGCTACGTCGCCACCGACAACCTGAAGTCCGAGCGCCTGGCCGGCCTGCTCCCCAGCCAGGTGATCGACGCCGTCGACCGCGCCGAGCTCGGCTACGACAGCCGTCGCCGTGCAGGAGCCACACTGCACCTCCTCGGTGCCATCCCCCGGTTCGGCAAGATGGGCACCACGTGCATCGGTGGCTCACCCGAGGAGGCCGACGAGCTGTACAGGGAGGTCGTCGCCACCGTAGAGGGCCTGGGACGCTGACGCTTCAGGCGCCCCCCGCCCCGAACACGGCGGCCAGCTCCTCGGGCGGCGTGGTCTCCAGCTGGGCGTAGGTGCACGAGCTGGGCTCGCGGTCGGGCCGCCAGCGGCGGAACGTGGTGGCGTGGCGGAACCTGTCGCCCTGGAGGTGGTCGTAGGCCACCTCGCACACGAGCTTGGGGCGCAGGGCTTCGAAGTCCAGGTTCCGGCCGGCGTTCCAGCGGCTCGCCGTGCCCGGCCTGCGGCCTCCGCCCTCATGCTGCCAGTGCCAGGGATGGCCCTCGTCGGCGCCCTCCCGGTACGGCGCCAGCTCCTCCACGAGCTGGCGGCGGCGGGCCATCGTGAACGACGCCGTGACGCCGGTGTGGTGCAGAGTGCCGCCGTCGTCGTACAGGCCGAGGAGCAGCGAGCCAACCACCCCCCCGGACTTGTGCCAGCGGAAGCCGGCCACCACGCAGTCGGCGGTGCGCTCGTGCTTCACCTTCACCATGGCCCGCTGCCCCGGTCGGTACTCCAGGTCCATCGGCTTGGCCACCACGCCGTCCAGGCCGGCCCCCTCGAAGCGATCGAACCAGTCAATGGCCACAGCCGCGTCCCGGGTTGCCGGCGTCAGGTGGACCGAGGGGCCCACCCCGGTCAGGGCCCGCTCCAGCTCGTCCCGGCGCAGCGACAGTGGCTGGGAGCGGAGGTCGGCGTCGGCGAGGGCCAGGAGGTCGAAGGCCACCAGCGACGCCGGGGTCTCCGAGGCCAGCCTGCGAACCCTGGAGTCGGCGGGGTGGATGCGCTGGA